>DAOPZJ010000013.1 GCA_035353335.1 Oscillospiraceae bacterium
TTTTTTTTAATGCTTAAATTCTCCTTTAAAATTGAGCCATCACAACCCTGTTGAAAAAAATTGTAGCACAAATTGTTAAATTTTTAAACATTATATTCCTACTAATTATAATATTACTACTTCTATGCATATTTATCCAGGATTCATGGCGAACATTCACATTAAACTCTTTTACCATTTGTACAATTGTACAATTAAACATAAGCTATATTATTCCATACGTTTCTTATACGTAAGAATGAAGTTTAATTAGTTACACTTTATATACAATTTATAAATTTATATCATTTTTTATATCTATATTTTGCGCTTTATTTAAATTGTTTAGCGAAAAATTAATACCATAACCTCCGGCTGTGCCGGTGGTTGTGCACTGTTTTCTTGGGGGCATAACGGCACCGAAGACTTGTCCGGCGTGCTTACGGAATACAGCCACTCGCCGCGTGAATTATAAGTACGGAAATGCACGGTAAAGCTGATATTCGTCATGCGTCATCGGCTGCCCGCGTTCCAGTAATTTTGCGGTTTATTTCTTTCTTTGCCATAGATGCACCATATTTTGGGCGTTATTCACTCTGTGCGTAAAATAATCTAAATAAAAAAGGCGGCTGTCCGTTTAGGAGCCGCCATAATTTCAAAGTTTTGACAATGCCTTTTTCAGTGCGCGGGAGAGCTGATCGGGACAAGAGGTTGATTTTCGGCCGCAGCGGATGCCCGAGAGCTTTTGAATCAATTCATCGGCTTTCATGCCGTCGCAAAGCATGCAGAGGCCTTTCAGATTTCCGTCACACCCACCGATGAATTGAATATTTTCCACCTTGTTGTCGGGCGTCAGGACAAATTCGATCTTGTGACTGCAGGTGCCTTCGGTGTTATAAGTATGCTTAGACATTTATTTTTCCCGCTTTCTGCGCGACATCGTCATTGATTACCGCTTGGGCCTCTTTACCGTCGAGTTTTATCCACGAGACGACTTCGATCTTGCTTTTCCATTCACAGTTTTTTTCGAGCGCTTTTTTCTTTTCCGTCATATCATAACCGCAGCTTTCAGTTGCTTTTGTTTTCGGTCATAAAGGGCCTTGATCTCGGTTTCGGTCACGGTGTTTCCGCCGAGCGGCCGAATCGGCGTATCGTACATTCCGTGAAAATCGGAACCGCCGGTCATCAGTAAACCGTATTGCTCACAGAGCTGCTTGATTTTTTCTTTGGACTCGGCATTATTGCGGATATGTTCCCACTCAACGCCGTCCAGCCCGAGATCCGCCAGTTTTTCAACAAGGTCCAGGTTGTCCGATTTGCCGGGATGCGCAAGTACCGCAAGCCCGCCGGCGCTTTTTATTAGTTGCATAACCTCGGTATAACTGCCGCATTCGACCGGAATATCGCAGGGTTTTCCTTTTCCGAAAAACGCGTTATACAAATCACCGAAAATTTTATCGGTATAACCGCAGTCCATCAATGTATGCATGATATGGACGTCAAACACGGTTGTACAACCCTGTGTGTGAAGTTTTACCATCTGAGGGCTGATCGGTAATTTTTCGCATATCATCCGGATTCGCTTTTCAAAGACTTGGTTACGGGCATCCGACATGCGTTTGAAATATCCCTCCAGCCGATCGGGAAAATCGGGCAGGTAGCATAAAAGATGTACGTCTTTGCCTGTCTCGCTGTCGCTGGCCGTCAATTCAACACCCGGTATGACTTCGATACCGAGCCGTTTTCCGACCACAACCGCACGGGAGACCCCGCCCATCGTATCGCAATCGGTGATCGCGAGATATTTCATTTTCAACCGCGCTGCCACCATTAAAAGTTCCGCGATCCCCATGGAACCGTCGGAAATTTTGGTATGGCAGTGTAAGTCCGCACGCATAGGTTTGCCATCCTTCCGCAGAACGATTTAAACATAAATTCGCGCTGCTTTTCTTTAGAGCATAAATATCCATTTTATGAATTGCACAGATATCACCAGTATGAAATCTATCAAGTGACAGGTTCATTATACTACGTTTTCTGTATAAAATCAAGTTAGCCCTTTTGACAATGCGTAGTTTTGAAGTTAATTCCCTCCGCAGCTGTGTATGGCATGAGCAGGGTTCAGTTCCAACCCGTTCTCCGTTTTTAAAAAACCCACGGCAGCCGCGGCTTTCACAGCTTTATCGGAAGTAACGGAAAAACGCATCTTTGAAACGCCCGCATCGGCAAAAAACACGGCGGCGGTCTTGATCAGGCCGTCACCGATCTCGAACTGTTCAAATTCCAATTGCGTGATCACGGGAACCGGCCCTGCCTTGACGGCTATTTGCCCGATCATACCATCCGCGTCCTCAGCGATCCAGTAAAACTGCCCGTCTTCCTTTTCTATATGCTTGATATATATCATGATGTATTTTTTAATCCTTTCAAGATAAGGTGCGATTTTTATCGATCTTTTAATGTCGCAATCTCCGCAGCGGTTAGTTCACGGTATTTTCCAACCGGCAGACCGCCTAATTTTACACCGCCCTCGGCAATTCTTTTCAAGCGGAGAATTTCCAGTTTCAAGGCTTCGCAAATACGGCGGATATGCTTGTTCTTGCCCTCGGTGAGCGCAACTTCGATCACGGTACGATCTTCTTTTTCTTCGATGATATCAATGCGCTTTACAGTCAGGTGTTCTCCCTCGCTGTCCACGCCTTCCAAAAAGGCCAGCTCGGTTTCCGGTTTAATTTTGCCTTTTAAAGTAACGCGATAGGTTTTTCCGACTTCATAAGACGGATGCGAAACTTTTTGCGCGAAAGCGCCGTCGTTTGTCAGCAGCAAAAGTCCCTCCGATTCGCGGTCAAGCCGACCGACCGGATATAGCCGAGCACCAATCTCAGCTACCAGATCGGTGACGCATTTGCGCCCGAGCTCGTCCTTCGCAGTCGTGACATAACCGCGCGGTTTGTTGAGCATTATGTAAATTTTTCGTTCGGAAGTCGGTCCGATGCGCGTGCCGTCAAGGGTCAGAACATCTTTAGGAACAGCTCTTTCTCCGAGCACAGCGGCCCTGCCGTTGCGCTTGACTCTGCCCTCTTCGATCAATCTTTCGGCGGCGCGGCGGGAGCAAATCCCCCACTCCGACATCAATTTTTGAATGCGTTCTCCGTCTTCAGGCATATTTGCGTCCTTTCACAAATTGAGTGTTAACCTTTTCCGCCGAACAGGCGTTCAAAAAATCCAGGCTTTTTTGTCTGCGGTTCAATACAGTCGCTTAAAGCAATCAGTGAGACTTTGCCGACCACATAGTCGTTGTAAATGTATTCGATGTTCCCGAGGGTATCTCCTGCGTGGATCGGGGCATAAACAAAGCTCGGGAGATTTACTTTTGTGATAATGGCGCTCTGATCCCCTTTTAGACAGGCAACACCGGCGCTACCGGAGGGAATTACCGAGATTTTGTCAGCCGTACCCGCAACAGGAATATCATATTCGATGTGTGCTGGCGTAAACGAAAGCATCTCGACCGAAGAAAAACCCATGTCCAGTAACGCGGTATGATCCGCCCAGTCACCGGGCGCATTCAAGGTCACGCAGATGATCGTGATGCCGTTTCGCTCGGCTGCCGAGACCAAACAACGACCCGATTTTTTAGTGAAACCGGTCTTGACGCCGACGGCGCCGTCATAACTGCGCAGCATTCGGTTATTGTTCATCAGAAGACGCCGATATGGCGGATTTCCATAGGTTGCTTCATTGGATTTTGAGGAGCAGATCGCCTTGAAATCCGGATTTTTCAGTGCTTCCGCCGCGAGCAATGCCATATCGTAGGCTGTGGAATAATGTTCTTTCGCATCGAGTCCGCTCGGTGTTACAAATGAAGTATTTTTCATACCGATCTCTGCGGCGGTCTTGTTCATCAGCTCAACAAACTCCTTGACAGAGCCGCTGATGCGGACAGCGGCAGCGTTCGCCGCGTCGTTGCCCGAAACCGTCAGCATGCCGACCGCAAGCGTCCTTAACGATGCCTGATCTCCGATCCGAAGTCCCATCGAGGAACCCTCGACTGTAATGGCTGTGGTATCGACTATGAAATACTCATCGAGATTTTGCTGACGAAGCGTCAGCAATGCTGTCATAATCTTGGTTGTGCTGGCCATCGGCAGTATTTTATCAGTATTTTTGCTCCAGATGATTTTGCGGCTTGCTGCCTCGATGACTACAGCTGCCTGTGCGCTGATATCGCCCTGTGAGACGGTCAGTAATTTCGAAGCAGGTGTCAGGAAATTGACACTCGCAACAGCTGCGCTTGTATCCGGATCGAGAACCAACAGAGAACAGACAAATGCTGTTGCAAGAAAGACGGCGAACACGGTGAGTTTTCTCCTCATGAAAATTCGGCACTCCTCTCAGGTCGGCATACGGACAAACGGCCTTTTTGCCGCAGTCCCCCATTTAAGGGACATCTTTTGAATTTTATGCCGCCTGCTCGCCGTTATTCGTTTTCGGCCGTTGTGCCGCCTTTTTCTTCTTTCTTATCTTTGGCTTTCTTACTGAAAAGAGAGACGATTTTGTCGAACATTTCAGGTACCAAAGCTGCGACTCTGTCCACCGGTTCGCCGGCTGTGCCGATCGGAATCAACCGAACGCCCTCAGAAGAGACGACTAAGAAAGCGATCGGATTGATCGTGACACCGGCACCGCCGCCGCCTCCGAAATTGGTTTTGGGAGCGGTTTTTCCGTCAAAATCGGAGCCGCCGGACGCAAATCCGAACGAGACCTTTGATACCGGAATAATCATTGTGCCGTCCGGAGCCATGACAGGCGTTCCGACGATCGTGTTGACGTCCACCATCTGTTTGATGTTCTCCATTGTGGTCTGCATGATTGAAGACAGAGGATGCATTTCCATAATTTGTGACCTTCCTTTCACCGTATATGTTTGAACCGGTTTTAACATTTTATTCCGCTTTGATAGACTTTTTTGCGTTGTCGTATTCTTCTTTTGCTTTTTCCGGTGAGAAAATCGTTTTCATCGGGTGCTTCGGGTGCACGAGGATTTTGAATATCGCCGATCTCACAACCACCAGGATCCAAAAAACCCGAATTTTAAATTTCAAATTCGCTTCGACGTTCGTTTTTTTGCCCTGATAATCCCATATAACCGAAAAATCGCTTTCATAACGGCCGAACATTTCACTGAGCGCCGTTTCGATTACCGAGAGCCCGGCACAGCAGGCTCCGTATAAAATTGCGGTTTTCGCGGCGTCTTCCGCCGCCGCGACGATGTGGATTTTACAGGGTTTCAGCCGCACTTTTTTTATTGCCGAACCGATCAGATTCATAATCGTCCTTAGCTGTTCGGTAAACTCATCGAAATCGGGTTTTTCCTCCAGCTCGTGTTTTGCTTTTTCAATCTTCTTTTTCTTTTTTTTCGGTTTTTCTTCCTGCGGAAAAATAGTTTTAAATGCCTTCCAAATCCCTGCTTTTATGACGAATCCCTTGTCGTATGAGACATCAATGCAGATGTCGGACAGCAGAATTCCGATGATAATCACCGTGAGACCGCCGAATACATACAGCGCCCACATCTCAGACGCCCTCCGTAGTTCCGCCGGCCATTAACCCTCCGATCGGAAGCGGTTCCTGACCGGAATCCTCGGCGCTGTCCGCGGCGTTTTGGCCGGCTTCGAGCTCGATTTCAGCCAGGTCGGGCAGCTTTTCAAGAGTATCGATTCCGAAACAACGCAAAAAATTATCCGTCGTTCCGTATAATAGCGGCCTGCCCGGCAATTCCAGCCGCCCTTTTTCCTCAATCAAACCCTTCATCACAAGATTCGAAATGATGCCGCTGCAGTCGACGCCGCGAGTCTGTTCGATATATGCTTTGGTGACCGGTTGGCGGTAGGCGATGATGGCGAGTACTTCAAAAGACGCAGGTGAAAGCGGGATATCCCGGCGTATCTCCATGGACTTTCGGACAACTTCGGCGAGTTCGGATTTTGTGACAAGCTGGAAGCGGTCGTCGGCATTCCAAAGCGCCAAACCGCTTTCGCGCGAAAGTCGCTCTTCAAGCGCAAGCGTTACTTTTTTAAAAGTGAACTCATCAATATCGAGCGCCTGTACAAGCCGCTGTGCTTCTACCGGCTCACCCGAAGTGAATAAAATTGCCTCAAGCGCGTTCTCCAGCCGCTTCAAATCATTTTTTTCGATTGCTTCCGCTTCAATCGCCATTTTCATTTCCTCTGTTTTCTCTCAGCGTCAGCGAGAGGTCCTCATTCATGATCACGCGCCCGGCTTTCAACAATTCGAGCAGCGCCATAAACACCGCGATCATCTGGTCGCGTTTGGTGCAGTCGGCAAACAGTTTTTCCACCGCCGCCTGCTTTCTGCGTTTTAACTGTTTAATGACACTGTAGACGCCCCAGGCAACCGGAACGACCGGTTTTGCTACATATTCGGTAAAATCGCTCTCTTTCGGCGGCATACGCCGTTTTGCGCGGCCTAATATCGTCAAAAAAGCCGCCGTCAGAATCGTGACTTCGTGCGTCCGATTATATTGCCTGTCCACTTCAAGCTCCGTCGGTTCCCGTGTGAAGGTATCAAATGCGGCGATCTCTCTTAATTTCTGGGCAGCGATCCGGCAGACCTGATATTCCATCAATTCCTGAGCGAGTTCCTGTTTGAGTAGGTCGCCCTCTTCGCTCTTTGGCAATAACATCGCGGTCTTGATATAGACGAGCCGCGCCGCCATCTCCAAAAAGTCGCTCGCGATCTCGATGTTGTCTTCGCGCAATACCTCGAGATATTGTTCGTATTGTTCAAAAATCTCAGCAATCGGTATTTCGAGGATGCTGACCTTGTTTTTGGCAATCAAAAACAATAAGAGGTCGAGCGGACCTTCAAAGGTCTCTACCTTGACTGTGGGATGCTGGGTCATAAAATCAGCGACACCCCTCTCATAATCAGGTTCTGAAGCCATTCGGAGGCGACCGAAATCGGCGCCGTCAGTGTACCGGTTACCAATAAAATGATAAAGATGATGGAAAAACCCTGTTGATATTTCCGCACGAATATCTGGGTTTTCGGCGGAAGCAGCGGATTGATGATGCCGAAACCATCAAGAGGAGGAATCGGAATCAGGTTAAAAATCGCAAGGTTGATGCTGATCATGAACACTATGATAATAAACGTCATAACGGTCGAGACAAAAGAACCGGAGACAGTGACGAATCTGCCGAAAAGACGATATAACAAGGCAAAGACGATCGCGAGTAAAAGATTTGAAAACGGTCCGGCAAGAGAGACCAGGCTATAACCGAATTTTCCGCCTTTTTTGAGCAGCGCACCGTTGACATAAACGGGCTTTGCCCAGCCGAAGCCGGTCAGCAAGATGCAGACAGCGCCGAACGGATCGAGGTGTTTGAGCGGATTCAGTGTCAGCCTTCCCTGCGTCAACTGTGAGGTGTCACCGAGTTTATAAGCCACAAATGCGTGCGCAAATTCGTGCACCGGCATTACGATAACCAGTGCCAGTCCCAATAAGAGAATATTGATCAATATTTCGGGAATAGTCGCTCCCGAGCCAAGCATTCGCAGCATTCCGCACGTTACGCTCCGTTATAAATTAAACAAGCTGATTCCTACGGCATTGTACCTTACTATTATATCGTAATTCCCCTTTTGAGTCAAGGTAAAAAGAAGATATATCCATTCCGGTCGGCAATATCTCTATCGACAAAAAACGCCCCGCGCGAAAACTCGCGCAGGGCGTATTGCTTGATGATGATTAATAGTAAATTCTCATTTCTTTTAAAGTTAAATTGTCATCGAAAAAAAGTTTAATAAACGGATGTTCCTCATCCGGAACTAAAATCATGCATATTGGACATCCGGGGCCCTCATATTGAGCAAAAGGATCCTTTAGCCGCGAAAGATCGGAAATATAAACTTTTCCCGACATATCAAATTCATCTATCCCGTAAAACAAGACATTGGTGCGATAATCGTCATCCTGCGGATACATCGCCATCACCGACTCAAAGCTGTCGCCGATTTTGATTCCGCGCGGACCTTCGATGCCCTTGCCGTATACCACTGCCGACGAGACATACTTCGCGTTTTCGTCGGGGTAAAAAAGGATTTTATCTTCATCGGTGAACCCTCGGAAAAAGCTGAACCAAACGCCTTCATATCGGTAAAACTGATTCAAAGGTCCGTCGGAGTAGGATGAGCTTATTTCAAGCGGCTCGCCGAATTTCTTCTTGATATCTTCAAGTGTGGCTCCTGCCCCAATACCGCCGATTGTACCGTCTTTTGCCGTAAAACGGGAGGCATCGGCGTTGGAGGTGATTGCCGGCATTTTGGCAAGCAATTCATTATAATCGAGCAAATCCCACCGCTCTTCCGGCTTGTTCCAAAAATCCCAATCCGAGTATTGATCGAGCGGCTGCTCTACGACAAGTTCGGTATTTTCAAACTGCATCGCATCATAGGAGAACCGGATTTGTTCCACGGTTTTATCGGAATTGATATCGAAAATCAGCGAGAAACTGTTTTCAGTGCCGAAACTGCCTCTCGGATACCATTCATAAATAACCATGCAAGATCCGTCGCCCGCAACCGTCCCGCCATAAGTGTTTACATAAGCCGTTCCGGCCATTTCGATGGTCGGTATTGTCTCAAAGTCCTCTTTTGTAAATCCGCCGTAGAGGTAAAACCCAAAGGGTTCGTCGTTATAACCGATTACATCTTTGCCGAAATTGGAATCGAGGGCGTTGGTGTCAATCACCTTGATGAACGGATCACCGACGGTCAACCCGCTCGGCAGCTGATAGGCGCTGCTCTGCGACCATACACTGCCCAATTGAAATTCATCGGTGTATATTCCGTTGAAATCATAAAACTTTAAAACAAAATCGTCGCCGTAATACCAATTATAATAATGACCGTAAAAAAACAGGTTTTCTTCGAGATCGTCAGAGTCCTCGATTTTGGTGGGCTCGCCTAAGACGGCACGCACCTCGTCCATGGTGAGACCGAGTTTGATCTCTCCAAACGCCAAATCATCGGGTTTGACGGGTTTTTGATTGTAATACGGCGTATCATCCGTATTGGAAAATATGAATTCAACCGCGTTCCCTTCCGAATTAAAAACAAACGAGAGCTGACAGGGGGTCCCGTTGTCCGAAGGAGTCCAATGATAATTGAGGATACTGCCGGATTCGGATTCGAACAGATACGCCGTTCCGCCGCCGGATTCAAATTTGTCCGTCAAGTCCTGATATACAAAAGAAGCGCTTGACAAACCGTAGGCAACGGATTTTCGAAGTTCGCTTTCATGATAATCAATCAATTGCATTTCGGCGTCAAAACCCGAGAGCGGCAATCCCATATGATCGTCTTTTGCGTAAACATCAAGCACCCGGCTTCGATGCGATCCGATTTTTAAACCGCTCGGAAGCTGATAGGCCTCTGTGGTGACGGTCACGCGGCAAACAACCGGTGTACTCTGCCAATAGGTGACGAAGCATACCGAAAGACCCCCAAACTCCCAAACCTGATAAGACCGCGGGTTGTCTCCGTATTCACTTTTTGAGCTGTTGGTGATCGGATCTCCCATCAATTCCCTCACGGCTTCCATGGACATACCGAGCCGCAGCCCGGCTACCGTCATCTCAGCGGATGTGACCGGTTCCTTTTCCCGGTTGGTTTTAAAAGCACAACCGGTGGTAACCATAATCAAAACCAAAATGACTGCTGTCAATGAAATTATAACTGTGGTTCTTTTTGCCATAATGCCCCCCAATCGCTTTACTTGAAAACATGCCGAACGGATAAACCTCGTAACAAACCCTGATTTCACGTAACCTTAAGTTTGTCATCATAAGAGAGTTTGGTAAAATAGAACGTACCGTCGGGAACTAAGATTACCGAAAGGTGTTCCGACTACATCCTCAAGCTGCTTGTGATATATCAATTATAACCCGCATTCCTTATTTTGTCAAACATAACAATCGATTAAGAATAACCCCGCGTGGGAAACACTTACTGCGCCTCTTGCGGCGGATCCATCAATGAATGATAATAAAATCGAATACGAGTGACGTTTTTAAAAGAATCTAAATCGAAAATGAGCGAATAGCTTTTTTCGAAACCGTAACTGCCGACCGGATACCAGTGATAAATAATCGATCCGGTGCCGGTACCGGTGTCATGATCCACATGCGCTGTTCCGACCGCTTCGGTGAGCGGAAGTCCGTTAAAGTCCTCGGTTGTAACACCGCCGTAGAGATAATAACCGAACGGCTCTCCGTCGTTGCCGATAACTTTTTCTCCGAAATGATTATCCTGCGCATAGGCCTCAATCACATTTATTAACTTGTCTCCGACTGTCAGACCCGAAAGCAATTGATAGGCCTTGCTTTCCGACCAAATACTGCCGAGCTGATAGGGCGCTGTCAAGATTCCGTCGAACCGATAGAATGTTAATTGAAGTTCTTCACCGTAATACCAAGTATAATAATGACCGTAGATGAAAGTGTTCTCTTCAAGCTCGTCGGAGTCGAGAATTTTGGTCGGCTCGCCTAAAATAGTACGCACCTCATCCATGGTGAGACCGAGTTTGAGTTCGCCGAACGCCATATCATCCGGGGTTACGACATGACCGGATTGCCATGACCATGATACCGGATTCTTTTCTGCGTCGCCAAAACTGATTTTGGTAACTTTTCCGCTTTCGTCAAAGATAAATGATAACACGAGAAATGCGTCGGAGTCCGAGGGGTACCAGCAATAATTGATCATTCCGCCCGCATATGTCTTTGAAAAATAAGCGGTTCCGCTCCCGGTTTGATCGCCGTCGGCCATGTTGCGGTATATTAATGTGATATCGGCGGGGTCGTTTGTGATCAGTCGAAATAAACTGCTGATGTCTTTGTCTGCACCAAACATCAATAAATCGGCGGAATAATCGGAATTCGACTCGCCGTAATCTTCACCCTTGGCGTAGGTTTTGAGTACTTTTTCATAATTCACGCCGACTTTCAAGCCGCTCGGAAGACGGTAAGACTCATCGGAAATCGTCGCGCTTGATAATAAATGCCTGCCTTCCGCTTCGGAATATGTAAATAATAGTTTTAAGCCATCATATTCCCATATCCGATAAGTATAAGGGGAATCTTCCCGTACTTTCTTTTCTTGCGCTGTAAGCGGCTCCCCTAACAACTGTGTGACTTCGTCCGTCGACATGCCGAGATGCAGACCGGCGACGGTCATCTCGGAAGCCGTGACCGGTTCTTTTTGTTTAGCGATACCGAACGTGCAGCCGACGGTGAACATTATTACCAGCGCTAATGCAATTGCAGCCCAAGCCCGTGTCTTGTGATTATCGGCAATCATCTTCACACGTTCCTTTATCCCTTTTTTGCCCGATACCATGGTGGTCGCCGCGCAGGTCAGACCCACGGGCGCTTGTTTGATTTCGATCATGCCGACGAGCGCTTTACCATACGAAATGCGATTTTCCTCGCCGAGTTTATTAACCGCGGCTTCGTCGCAGGCCAACTCACAGTCGGTTCTCGACATCGCCGCCGCCATCCAGACAAACGGGTCGAACCAATAGACCGCAAGCAGGACGCACCGCACAAACGACCACAAGTTGTCGCCGTGCGCATAATGGCAGAGTTCATGTGTCAACACACTTCTTTGGGTGTTTTCATCCGCAAGCGCTTTTTCGTTGAGATAGACAGCCGGTCTGAGCAAGCCAAACAGGCACGGCGAATGCAAAAAATCGGCTCGATAAGCTTTCAACTTATAATTTTCGTCGGTCTCGACCGGAACGCGAACTTTCAGTAGTTTGATGTAAAAAATCGTATTCTGAATAAAAAACCAGACCGCAGCCGCTGCCGCGCCGCCGGTCCAAATCCACTTGAGCAGCGTTTCAAGCGGGACGGTTTGGCGCTTGACCGAAGCCGCTTCGAGGTCGAGGCCATTGACCTGTTCAAGCGGTTTTTCCAAAACCGAGCCGTATTCTTCCAAATATTCTTGCAACGTGTAATACTCGTAAGGTCTAACCGGAACGCGCACCGACTGCGCCGCATTGTTCACTGATGCGACCGTCTTTTTATCAACAGCTGAAATCGGACTTGTGAACAGCGAAAACGGCAGCAGCAGGCGAAGCACCACCAATCCCCACAGCGCATAACGAATCCGCCGGGAGAGTTTGTTTTTGAGCGTAAACCGCAACACGGCGACAATGATAATTAATATTGAGGATGTGATCAGCAGTTCCGTCATATTTATGACCTCTCTTCCGTTGTTCCCGCCCGACGTAAAATTTCGTAGAGCTCGTCGATTTCTTGTTTAGAAAGTGCTTTTTGATCGACCATGGCGTTTACCAGTCCGCCCAAATGCCCGTTATAAACCCTCGAGAGAAAACTCTCGGTCTCTGCCGCCGATATTTCGCCGCGCTCGACCGCAGGATAATACCGTTTGGCCCGCTCACCTTCTTCATGGCGTACCGCACCCTTGGCTTCGAGCCGCGCAAGCATCGTGATCACCGTGTGTTTGCTCCACCCGGTTTCCATTTTTAGCGCTTCAGTCAGCCGCATGATCGTATACGGTCCGCCCTGCCAAAGCCGGTTCATCAGTTTCCACTCGCCGTCCGAAAGATTCATAATATCGCCTCCATTTGGTACACACTTGTCAACCCAATCACAGTATAACAGGCAGGTACACAATTGTCAACCTAATTTTTGAAAAATCTTAAAATATTTCGAAAAACCGCTTGCATCTTCATCTTTTCTGTGTTAAAATAGACGGGCTGTCAAAGGACAGCGGTTTCTTTTATGCTTACTCTACATTCATCGCAGACAAGAAAGGATGATTATATATGGCGAAATGTGATATTTGCGGAAAAGAATTGGTGTTCGGGATTAAGGTCTCCCACTCGCACAGACGTTCCAACAGAACCTGGAAACCCAATGTGCGCCGTGTCAAGGCCATCGTCGACGGTACCCCGAAGCGGGTTCACGTCTGCACACGCTGCCTGCGTTCGAACAAGGTTACACGCGCAATCTAATACGGCGTTATCCCACGCGGCACTGTCTGAGCATTTCATTTCACAGAAGCGGGGCGGATTGATTTCCGTCCCTTTTTTCGTTTTTTGGTTGCATTTTCGCTCCTTATGATGTAATATATTAATACAAGTCTGCAGTTCGAAAGAAAAGAGGTTGAAACATGAAGAATAAAAGGAATCACAAAGTCCGATATATTACCGATATCCGTCAGATGATGCGTTCCAGCGTGGATATTTTCGGTGACCACACCGCCTTTTTGGTCAAAGATAACGGCGCTTATAAACCCATCAGCTTTAAACGTTTCCGATCCGACGTTGAGGGCTTCGGAACCGCTCTCTGGGATCTCGGATACAGCGGAAAACGTGTCGTTGTCATCGGTGAAAACTGCTACGAATGGGCTGTGACCTATATGACTACAGTCTGCGGGCTCGGTGTCATCGTGCCTGTGGACAAAGAACTGCCCGCGGAGGAGATCGAGAACATCGTCAGTCTCTCTCAGGCCGCTTTGATTGTCTATTCCGATTCGGTCGCCCCGAAGATTGAACCGATCCGCGGCGTCGTTAAAATCCCCTTTTCTCAGCTTTGCGGATTTATCGATAAAGGTGCGAAATTGATTTCAAAAGGCGAAGAAAAATATCTCAATGCCCCGATTGATCCCGATGTGCTGGGGATTTTATTATTCACGTCCGGAACAACCGGAGTCTCAAAGGGCGTCATGCTCTCCCACACCAATATTTGCTTCGACCTGATGCAGATGTGTATGATGTGCTATATCGACGAAAAAGACGTCTTCCTCTCGGTTCTGCCCCTGCACCATACCTATGAGTGCACCTGTGGATTTTTATGCCAGATTTATCGCGGGAGCACCATCGCCTACTGCGAGGGTCTTCGTTATATCACCAAGAACATGCAGGAAGCCAAAGTCACTATGATGCTGTGCGTGCCGGTGCTGATCGAATCGATGTATAAAAAAATCTGGCAGGGCGCAGAAAAAAAGGGCAAGACCGAGACCCTTAAAAAAGCGATTAAGATCAACAATGCCATGAAAAAGACCGGCATCGATATGTCAAGAAAACTGTTCAAGGATATCCATAATACGTTCGGCGGACATCTGCGCATGCTGATTTCGGGCGGCGCCGCCGTCGATCCGCAGGTCCTGGCCGGTTTACGCGACCTCGGCATCAACGCCATTCAAGGCTACGGATTGACCGAATGCGCCCCGATCGCAGCGCTCAACCGCGACCATTATTTTAAAGACGACTCTGCCGGACTGGCACCCGTAGACGGAAAATTGGAGATTTACAATCCGGGTCCCGACGGTACCGGCGAGATCCGATACAAGGGCCAAAACATCATGCTCGGATATTTCAATGCTCCCGAATTGACCGCAGAAGTCATCCGCGACGGTTGGTTTTATACCGGTGACCTCGGCTTCATCGACAAAGACGGATTTTTGCATATCACCGGCCGCAAAAAAAATGTCATCGTTACAGCCAACGGCAAAAACGTTTTCCCCGAGGAACTCGAAACCTATCTGGCTCGCGACCCGTTCGTCAAAGAGAGCGTCATCGTCGGCATTATGAATGAGCGCAAGCGCGATTATGACATTGTCGCCATCGTCGTGCCCGACGAGGAAAAATTCACCGAGGAATACGGTCCCGGCTATACCGGCCAGCAAGTCAAGGCGAAACTTGAAGCGGCCGTGGAAACGGTCAATCAGATCGTACCCGCCTACAAACGCATGACCGTCACGATCATACGAAAAGAAGAGTTCGTCAAGAACACCTCGAAGAAAATCAAACGATTCGGCATCGTCGAATCGGTGATGGACGAATATAAAAAGGTCGCGTTTTAAATAATCAATGGCAAGACGCCCCCGGGAAATTACTCCGGGGGCGTCTTCTGTTTTTCATCAGATAAATGAATTATAACAACTTCTGCTTTTTCAAAAGTTGATGCAGCGGCGGGATGAGAGCGATTTGAAGCGCGATAAGGACGCCCGCTTTTATCAATCGAATCGGAATGATTGCAAACAGCCCCTGTCCGAAAAACTGAACAAGCCAGAAAGTATCCATGCACAATGAAAAAGCAATCGTACAGATGACGGAGGCGACGACAACTTTCCAAAACTTATAACGAAAACGATATAAGAACAATCCGAGCACGACGCCGTAAAGGGCGGATGAAATCGTGAATCCCGGAAAATAGGCTCCGACCGGAAATAACAACGCGCCGAGGAATTCGGCAATGCTCCAAGCAAGCCCCGCCCAGGGACCGTATAAAATCGCAAGCGCGGCAATCGGAAGGAATCCGAGATGAAATTGAACCATCGGCAGCTTGATTGATAAAATACGATGCAGGATGATCTCCAATGCGATCATCAGCGCCATGGTGACGACCATCTTCAAAACATTATTACCGGTCATTTTCGGTTTTGCGGATTCGGGAAAACAATCATAGACCTCTTTTGCCGAATAGAGCGATCCGAAATAACAAATCGGAAGGCCGGTCTCTTTTTGCAGCGCCTTCGCATCGGCGACGCCCTTTTTGATGCTGTCCGCCGGACGCACATCTTTGACATAAGTTGAAATATCTCTTGCCAACTCATTTGACGGAAGCGCTCTCGGATTCGGCGGCGCAACGGTGACCACATGCGCGGCAAGCGGAGCGAATTCCGCGATCATTTCATGATAATCCTTATCGGCGAGGACGCCCATCACAAAAATGAATTTTTGGTTCGGAAACATTTGCTTTAACGAGGAGATAAGTGCTTTCACGCCGTGGAGATTATGCGCCCCGTCAAATAAGACGATCGGCTTTTTCGAGATAAAGGCCATACGACCGGGCCAGACCGTGTTTTGAAGGCCCTTCCGGACAGCAGAATCGGAAATCTCGAAGTCCTTTTTACGCAGCACTTCGATATTCTTCAAGACGACCGCAACATTTGCGCTCTGGTATGTTCCGCATAACGGAAGCCGCAGGTTTTTCAATTCGCCGTAATCGAAAACCAATCCGTTTCGGTCACAGGACTTGACTTCTACCTTTTCGTTTTCCGCGGTATGAAGCCGCGAGTCGGTTTCTTTGCAGCGGTCTTCAATCACCTTTGCCGCTTCCGGTTCCTGAATATAACTGACGACGTCGCTGTTCGGTTTGATGATGCCGGCCTTTTCGCCCGCAATCTTTTCAAGCGTATCGCCGAGCTCTTTGATATGGTCCATTCCGAGGGCTGTGATGACCACACTGACAGGATTTTTAATCGCATTGGTTGCGTCGAGCCGCCCGCCTAATCCGGTCTCCAGCACGACGATATCGCAATTTTCCTTTGCATAATATAATAACGCCAGCGCCGTGACGAATTCGAATTCGGTCGGTAATTCACCGAAGTCTTTCCCCAGCTGCTTGGCTGCGTTTTTGACAGGGACAATCAGCTTTTTAAGTTCGCCATCGGAGATATTTTTTTTGTTTATCGAAATACGTTCATTGAACTCAAACAGCGCAGGAGAGATGTATCGCCCGGTCTTGTAGCCGGCAGCCTGCAAAATGCTCGCTGTCATCTCAGCCACGGAGCCTTTTCCGTTTGTCCCGGCGATATGCACGCATTTTAATTTATCCTGCGGATTCCCGAGCAGCGCGAGCAGTGCCGACACCCTCTCCAGCCCAAGATAGCTTCCCTGCCGTATGAAGCCCTGCATCATTTTTTTGGAGTGTTCAAAATCCATAATAAAATTCCCCCTTATGTTCCGGCATTTGCCGCATAAGGAGAAATTGTGAAAGCCACAACGACAATCATCACTAAAATAATGACGACGCTCGGTATGCAGCAGCGGGATGCGAAATCTGCACCGCAAGAAACCTTTTCGTCTGCCCGACAACTCCCCGTTCGGGCAGCACTTAACGCGCAAATTCCTACTCTGCCATTCAATTATAAAGCGGGTTTCCCCGCATATGAGCATATTATATCAAAGATTTCCCTGATTTTCAAGCGCTTTTCGTTTATTTTTAAACAACTCAAATATAAGGCGGTGCGGATACAAATCCGCACCGCCTGTGCATTTACGACTATTTAAACAGAGCCAAGAATTCTTCGAGTGTGAGATGATTTTCCATGATGTATTTCGCGTTGTCGGGGCCGACGAAACGATAGTGCCACGGCTCGTAGTCGATCATCGTGATATCTTCTTTTCCCGAGGGATAACGCAGAATGAAACCGTATTTTGTGCAGTTGGCTTTCAGCCATTCATATTCTTTGGTCTTTTCGAATTTCGAAGTCAGCGAACTGTTGGTTTCGTACCAATCAATACTGACAATGTCCGCCGCGAGCCCCGTACAGTGTTCACTCGTTCCCGGCGGAGCCACCATCTTTGCGGCTTCGATTTCGGCCGCTTCGCGGGTATCGCCCGCATCCATATATTCTTTTATCTTTGCATTATAAAGCTCCGCCTGGCGTTCGGGGCTGCGATAGGAGGAAATCACATTGAGTTTAACTCCGTCTGCCTCGGCGTCTTTTATCATGGACTGCAGATAGGTCAGTGCCCGTTTCTCAAACTTGCGCGTGGAGCTGAATTCGACGATTTCGGGTTTATAAGTATCTGAGAGAATATTGCTTTTATTGACTAAAATCAGCGCCCAATCGAAATTTGAGTCCCGTGTGAAAGCCGGAAGCGCAGTGGGAATCGCCGAATCTTCGGCTTCGGTCGCTGAACTCTTTGCGGTTTTCTGCGAGGTAACAGTTCCGGAACCGACGGAAGCGGTTTCGACGCCCGGCGCCAGGATTGTATTGAGGCCCACGGCAAGTTCGTCCGAAGATGCGGCGGATGAGACCGGGACATTGATCGCACATCCTGAAAAAAGGATGAGCGCAGATAATAAAACAGGAATCAGTTTTTTCATTTTTGAATTCTATACCTTTCGAATTCATAAGAATCGCGCTTTGCGCTTTCGACTATTATATCACTTCCGGCCTTTTTGTCAACCAAAACGATTTGGTAAAGCGGAATAGAGAATGCTCAATTCACCACTGCTGTTATTTTTCGCCCTAAAATTGTTTTAACTTTCACTCCGTCTGAATTTGGGTAGGCAAAATCGGAATAGACGATGTAGGCCTCATTATCTCCGACCGGAACCATCTCGCTGTAAGAGCATGTATCGGTTTGATATGCTCCGGGCGGAATCAATTCAATCCGGTCGTCCCAGTCGAGCCCCTCTTCATCGGCTGTTGTCCGTAAAAACAATCCGGGTCTGCCGTAACTCGCCAATGTCACGCCGTTTTTGAGTGTGCATAAGCACGGCCAGACTCCGTTGTTATCAAACGCCGCCGGTTTGCTCCATATTTTTCCGCCGTCGGTGCTTTTGGCATAATAGGTCGGTCCGATGCCGTTCCCGTCGGTGGTTCGCAGCAAACAAAAAACGGAACCATCGGGCAGAAAGCAGACGTCGGGTTCGCCGAAACCGCCCCGGACACGGTAATAACAATCGGCAATCGGATCGGGTTCGTAGGGGATTTTGCTGAGATAGGAAAAGGTCTCGCCGTCATCTTCCGAGACACAAAACAGCGCGCCGCATAACGCGGGTTTGCCCTCAATGAGAAAATAGGGATACCCGATGGCCCAGATACCGCCGTTCGGCGCTTTTCGAATGCGCCAAAACATCGGCCTCGGCAACACTCCTTCACTTGTGTAAGCCGCCATATCGGGTACTTTTATCTTTTTCCAAACCGTTTTAAATGTTCCGTCTTTTTCGGTGATTTCAAAGGGGAACCGCCAAAATTCTTCAGGCAGTTTTTCCGCTTTATAGACGTTTCGTTTCCAGCCGTAAGAGATTAAGAAGTCGTCGGATTTTTCAGGGAGCGTTATGTCCGATAACTGCAAAGCTGATGCAACTTTATAACGCAGATACCGCCCGCCGGGAATGGTCACGCCGCCGCCGGGGTTTTCGCTTTCCTGCCAAGTCACACCGCCGTCCGTGCTGATCGCATGGCCTTTGGGCTTGCCGTAAGTCAGCGCGGAATCCTTGCCGATATGATATTCGCAATGCAGTTTTCCGTCGTAGAGCAGTTCGACCAGCGGAAACTGGCAGATACCCCAGTTGTCTTGGTCGGACGGAAGCGGCGGGGCTTGTGCGATGACCACCGGCTCGCCGAGTTTTAAGTTCACATGAACCGGCTTTTTTTGATCCTGCATTGAAATGTCCTCCCTTTGTTTTGTGTACATTGCACACTATATCACAGAATTATCCAAATGGCAATGCCGATTAAGTAAACTGTATAAATGAAAAAAATCCATTAAATCGGGAATTCCGCTTTGCAAATCTGTGCTTTTATGCTATAATTCTTCTTGACAGAATTTGTTCGGTTTTGTCGAAATTTTTCGGAGTTAAAGATTTCATGAAAACATTTATTTTTGATCTTGACGGTACTTTAATCAATTCTTTGCCCGATATCCAAACCGCGGCAAACCGAGCGTTTGCCGCTTTGAATCTGCCCACCCGCAATCTTGAAGAAGTCCGAAAAAACGTCGGCCACGGGCTGGACGATTTTTTTCGCCACATCAATCTGCCCCATATCATTACCGAGGAAGAGCTTTCGGTTATAAAAAACGTTTACGGCGAATATTATAAAAATCATCTGGCCGATCTGACCACCGTCTATGACGGCGTGATTGAACTGCTTCGGGCTTTGCGGAAAAAAGGCTGTATGTTGATCATGGCATCCAATAAGACCGATCTCTATGCCAAAATTATCGCAGACAAGCTGTTTTCAGGGCTGTTTGACGATGTCATCGGGCAGATGGACGGCATCCCTCCGAAACCGCGCCCTGAGCTTGGGCAATACATTTTACAAAAACACGGCTTATCGGCTTCAGACTGCGTAATGGTGGGTGATTCCAAATTCGACACCTTATTTGCAAAGAACTGCGGGTTTTATTCCATCGGGGTGCGCTGGGGCTTCTCCGAACCGGATGAATTGGAGAATGCCGGCACCGATAAGATCGTCGATAGAGCAGAAGAGATCCTTGAGCTCATCTGAATTTCCCTGATTTTAACGATTGTATCGAAATGCGAATTTTGATATACTCAAGCGGTAACGGAGACTTTTCGGAGAGTTGACAAATTGACATGAAAAAAATTATATCAATTCTGGTTTTACTCACGTTATTTGTCGGTATTGTATCGACCGCTTGCGCGCCTGTTTCCGGTTCATTCAGCTCCGCCGGAGAGAACGCGCTGATTTTGCCTGCGTCGATAAACTCACCCGTTTCGGAAGTTTCTGTCGATAGTTCTGATCTTTCAAGCATAGCGCTTTCGAACGTACCGTCTTCCTCTGATAAAAGTTCGGCGACAAAATCCTCAAAAACGAGTTCATCCAAAGCGACTTCTTCGAGCCGGCCGAAACTGAGCGAAGTTGTAAAATCGAGCGAAACGGTGTCCAGCAAACCCACCTCTTCCCAACCGGCGTCCGTTCAATCCGCTGTCTCAAGCTCATCCCAGACTTCAAGCGCGCAGATTCCTAATTCCGGATCAAGTGAGATGCGCGGCGTTTGGATCTCTTTTTACGAGCTCTCCGATATCACCGATTACAACGAATACAAATCCCGCATTGACACCATGTTCGACAATGCCAAAGCGATCGGATTCAATGCGATTTTCTTCCATGTCCACCCCTTCGGTGACTCCTTTTATCCGTCGAAGATTTTCCCCTTTACTCATTACATCGGCTACAAGACCCCGAAAGGCGATCCGATTCAGGGCGTCGATCCCGGTTATGACCCTCTTGCTTATGCCGTCAGCGCCGCGCACAATCGCGGACTCCAGATTCACGCCTGGTGGAATCCCTACCGCATCTGGACGCTTTCCGCCGACATCTTTTACCTGTCGACGAACAATCCCGCCTATATCTTTGAGACTGACGACAACCCCGCGAATGACAATTATGTGCTCTCAACGGGAAAAGGGCTCTATTATAACCCCGCCGAACAGGGCGTGCGCGATTTGCTCACCGCAGGCATCGCGGAGATGCTTGACAATTATGCGGTAGACGGCGTCCATTTCGATGATTATTTTTATCCGATAACAGACTCTACCTTCGACTCCGTCTCCTATAACGCTTATAAACATGACGGCGGGCTGCTGGCGCTCGCCGACTGGCGCAGACAGAACGTCGACAAGCTGCTTTTGCAGGTACATGAACTCTGCGCGTCGAAAAACGTTCCGTTCGGCGTCAGCCCAGCGGGAAACATCAGCCGTGTGATGAATCAGATGTACGCCGATGTGGCACTCTGGGGCAGCTCCGGCGGCTACGTCGATTATCTGTGCCCTCAGATATATTGGGGCTTTAAGCACGACACTATGCCTTTTTTGGGAGTGCTAAACGACTGGCTCGGCATTGCAACCAATCCCACTGTTAAACTCTATATCGGGCTTCCGGCTTATAAACTCGGTGAAACCGATTCCGGCGCCGGTTCGGGGAAATATGAATTCAAGACCGATACGGAGATTTTGAAACGCATGATACTGGCTGCACGGCAGACAAAATGCGACGGGTTCATCATATACAGTTATACCGCTATGGTCAGCAATAACAATACGAAAGAAAAAGAAGCGCTGAGAGAATTATTGAAATAGGCGCCAGGGAGGTAAATACATTATGCAGGATTACAGCGCCAGGCGGCGCAGCAGAAACGGCGGCAGATCACTGCTCGAAAAAAAAGACAAACCAAAGGCCTTTGAAAAGAAAGAAGAAAAGATCGATACTGCGGCTCTTTTCGCCGTTTCAAACGAAACTGCCGTTGAAAGAAAGAAACCGGAAAAGCAGGTAATATTGCCAAAGCATAACGAAAATCCGGATAAGAAACCGGAGAAAATGCCAAAGGAGCCGAAAAAGCCCGGCAGCCGCCTCAGTTTGAAAATCACCGCATTGGTTTTGGCCGTTTTAATATTGGCGGGTGGTACGCTGACGTACGCGAAATGGTATCAGATCCTCGACCTTGTGGACAATTGGAAACAGGAAGAAGTGAACATCGTACCGCTTTCTGAGACCGATCCGGATTATCTGGCGGCACGTTATACATATAAACCGCTTAGTTACATTTCGCAGACATCGGGCGGAGCCATTTATGACAAGACACTGGCGCTCGAAGCACTGCCCGGTGTGGACTTCTATACAAAATCCGGGATGACTTTTGACGAAGTCATGAAGGAACTGGATAATCTCATAGCCTTCGCCTTATCCATGAAGGCTACCGAATTGATTCTCCCGCTGCAATGCAGCGAGGGTTCTTTTGTCACAGTGAATGACTTTGACACACTGTTCAACGGACAGCTTCCTGCTTATCTCGTCACCAAAGGGAGCGAAAACGGGATAAAAATCTCATTTTCCTTCTCCCCGCTTTCCTGGGTCAAAGGCGGCAGTCAGGTCACGCTCGATCCGACTAAACCGTCCGACCGCGCGTTGATTTCTACCGCCGCTGCTCAGATTGCCGCTCTCGGCGCCGCAAGTTACGTTCTTACAGACTGTGAATATAATCCGAATCAGGGCACTTATGCCGATTATGCCGCTTCGAACATCGGAAGCGGTTTCGAGGTCTACAAACGCAGCGCCCTCTCCGACACCTTGTTTGACATTGCACAGACGCTGCGCGCAGGCAGCGATACCGTTTTGGTCGGCGTCCGCGTCGGACCGATCTGGCAGCTCTCTTCCAACAGTTCCGACGGCATCGATGCCGTCTGTGATTACGAGAGTTATACCGATGGCTACGCAGACACCAAAGCTTGGCTATCCAACGGTATTTTCGACTATTTTCAAGTTGAAGATTACGGCTCTCTGTCCAATAAAGATCAGCCGTTCGCTTCAATCTTCGAATGGTGGACCCGGGCAGCGGGAACCGATATTCCGTTGATGGTTGTCCACGCCGGCGAAAAGATTGCTTCGACCGAAACCGGGTGGTCGCTTTACGACCAGATTCCTAAACAAATTCTCGAGGCGCAAAAATCCGAATCTTATGCCGGGAGCATCATCAGCGGCGTTTCGAAATTAGTGAAATACTCGGAGATTCCGGCAGTTATTACGAATTCCTTCAGCGGCGAAGTCGACGGAGATGACATTTTAAGAAAACTCGTCATTACTTCTCCGAATAAAAAAGACACCACGACTTATGAATCGAAAGTCACTCTTTCAGGTAGTTCTGATCCGAACTTCAGTGTCATTTTAAACGGCAAGCCGATCGAACGCACTTCAAAAGGTTACTTCTCGTTCAACTTTGATTTGGCTGTCGGTAAAAACACTTATGTCTTTGAACATAAAGGCACCAAAGTGACCTATACCGTTGATCGTAAGATCCTCGTCGTCAAGACGGTAGATCCGACCAAATCTATCACAATTTTTGCCGGAACGCCGATTGTGTTCAGCGCGACCGCACTAAAAGGCAGCAAGGTCTATGCCGATATTGACGGAACCAGAATCGACATGCACGAAGATGCTATTTTGCTGGATGAATCCAACGAATCTCTCGGCGATTACATCAATTACACCGGTTCTTATACCGTCCCCGAAAGCTCTAAATCACGCACGATCAGCGGTATAAAAATTACCGGCGTTTGGGACGGCTACACAACCGCCAAGGACTGCGCCGACGTCAAGGTCAAAGAAATTGACAAAAGCACCGTCCGGGTCGCCAAAGTCATCTCAGAGGCCGGTGCCGAGGTATTCCGGTACGGCACCGTCGACGATAAATCCGTGCCGACCGCCTATCCGCTGCCCGCGGGCACGCGCGATTTCATCATCGGCGAAGTCACACTGCCCTTCTCCGAAGACGGTGCAAGCCATGTCTATGTCTACTATCTGCTTCAGTCCGGTAAGCGCATTTACAAGAGCAAAGACGGCGTCGCGTCGACAGACGTCATTGTCGAAGCAGGTTCCACCGTACCGTATACCACGATCAGCAATCCCGGATTCGAGGTAACGAGCGACTATACCAAGTTGTATCTGGATATGAGCAGCAAGGTGCCGTTCACGGTCGAACTGCTCCCGCAGAGTTATGTTGACGCCACCAGTACTGTGCCCAATTTCACCATCGGCGATTTCACCGCTCAAAAAATTAAGCTGACCTTCAATTACGTCACCGACGCTTCGGCTTTACCCGCGTTATCCGGCAGTCCGATATTCACATCGGTCGGCAATTGGGAAAAAGATGGCAGCAATTACAGCATCACGCTGACGTTGGCAAAATCTTTCTATGGCATGTATACCGAATACAGCGGAGATACACTGGTATTCTCGTTTAATAACCCTCCCGTGATTTCAACCTCTTCCAACAGCTACGGTTATTCGCTCGAGGGCATCACGGTTCTACTCGACGCAGGCCATGGAGGCAATTCATCCGGCGCAATCGGCGCGAACCCGAATTATCCCGAAAAGCGTGTCAACCTTGATTTAGCCAACAAGGTTGCGGATATTCTCAGAGGGCTCGGCGCGAAAGTCATCATGATGCGCTCGGCCGACGTCTATATCTCCATCGAAAACCGCGCCGTCCTTTGCGGTCGGTATAAACCCGATATCTTCATCAGCCTGCACCATAACTGGGCGCCCGCGGTCAGTGCCTACGGCACCGACTCCTTCTACTTCATGCCGTTCTCAAAAGATCTCGCAAATTCCATCTACAACCGCGTGACCGATTACTACGACAGCGGCATGTATCCAGGAGCTAACTCCAGCGCCTATAAGCGCGGCTGCAACTATTACCCGTTCTACGTCACCCGTTATTGGTATTGCCCCTCCACATTGGTCGAATACGGATTCATGAGCAATTCCGCGGAATTGCAGAAGCTCATCGATCCGAACAACCAGGACGGCCTTGCTCGTGCCACGGTCAAGGGAATCATCGATTACTTCGCTTCAAACGGCATCGTCGGCAGCGGCAGCACAACCTCCTCGCAGCCGACCGCATCCAGCGAACCGGCTTCTTCACAGGAGAACTCGATCCCATCTTCCCTGCCGCAGAGCTCAACAGCCACGTCATCTACACCTTCCCAAGGTTAAAGCAAGTATAAAAGAACCGCGGACGAATTCGTCTGCGGTTCTTTTTAATTCCATTTATGAAGGATTACAGCAAAGATTTCCCTTCCCACTCTTCTTCGGGCAAAACTCCGAGTATCTTCGCGACTGTCGGCGCGATATCCATGATGCTCGCATTTTCAATTGTACCGCCGGGAGCAAATCCGTCTCCCGCCGCGAACAGCGGGATCGTCATATCTTCGGGCATCTCAGTGCCGTGGCTGCGCTCGTGTCCGCCGTGGTCGGCGGTCACAAAGACCGTATAATCGCTTGGCAGAGATTTGATTATCCGCTCGATGCAAATCCAGCTCTCGTAAACCGATCGCATGTATTCGTCGGTCATCCAGCCGAAATTATGTCCGGCTTCATCGGTGAAACCCAAATACAAAAAAGCAAAATCGGGCGAATATTTACGCATGTATTCAACCGCATCGTCGGTGATGCAGATATTTGCCTTTTCGTAAGACATGATATGGCCGGAATAAAAACAAGCATGGGCGAGGGCGTCGGGTCTGTTGAGATCGCGAAGTTCCTCCCAGTCGTAAAACATTGCGGAAATCTTTTTATTGGCGCGCAGGACGTCGAAAAGGCCTTTGATCGGACGGACCTGCGGCACATAAAGATTGGTGGTTACCCCATGTCTTTGCGATGTCACGCTGTGAAATAAAGACATATGGCAAGGAAGCGTGACCGACGGCATAACCGTTCTTGCTTCGGCGGTATAACTTCCCCTATTTTGAAGTTCTTTGATAAACGGATGCGGACACTTCGCAACCGCATCCGGACGCATTCCGTCAACCAGAATCAGCAGTACTTTCTTACTCATTAGTAAAAATTCCTTTCGCCGAATCCGCACAAAAAATACCTCTGTTTTCAGGATGAAGATACGGATTTCATTTGAAAATTTTAGTTCTTTTTGTCAAAAATGTCAAGAACCCGACAGGTGCCAAAATAGCACCTGTCAGTTGCCGGATCCGGTGATTAAATAATACTTCAGCATTGCGAAGGCCTCACGAATCCAGAAGGATTGCTGCAATAAATACGGGCTTCCGGAGCAATAAGGAGTGCTGTCGAGCCCAGCGTGTTTGGCATAAAGGGCACTGCGGTATTGATGAAACCGGTCGGTGATAATCACTACTTTATTGCCAAATCCGTTTATTTTGAGAATTTCCGCGCTTAAATTGAGATTTTCGTGGCTGTCGGTCGATTTATCCTCCATGAGAACTCGGCTTGCGGCAATTCCCTTTTCGACAAGATATTGCTTCATCACGTCAGCTTCGGTCCGATCGCTGTTGCTGTCCTCGCCGCCGCTGACAATACAGGTGATGCCGGGATGAACATTTAAAAATTCCACCGCTGCATTGAGTCGATATTGCAACAGCAATTGCGGACGATCACCTTCGATGCCGCCGCCCATTACAATTACGGCATCGGGATTGGCAAAAGTCGCAACATAAGAACCGCGGGCGACAATAGCCATCATCACCAGCATATATGCCGCGCCGACGCAAAAGACCGACCAAAAAAAGATCTTTACGGGTAGATAGGCCTTTTTCAACAGCTTTCTCGCCACAGGATTGATGAACGGAAGCGCAATGAAGAAAACGCCGAGTATCGCAGGAAACCACACACCGATGTTGATTAATCCATAGACGAAATACGGGAGCAATGCGAATACGGTTAAGAATAAGCCGAAAATAATGGATATAACTTTTAAATTCTTTTTCATATGTTTTGTTGCCTTTTCTTTGAAAAAGTTGTTTCATTAAGATTTTATCATAAATCTGCGGCGTTGCCAAGCAAATAACGGTGTGGTATAATTGCCACAAATCCTGCAGAGGTAAGTATTTGTTTTAAACCTCTGTGAAAGTGTGATGTTAAAAATGAACAGCATATTGGAAAAAGTTTGTGCGCAAAGAACGGAAAAACGCATTGAAAACCCCTTAAAAATCGCGTTTTTAGGCGACAGCGTGACCCACGGATGTTTTGAAACATGGGAGACAAACGGCCAATTTGACGGCTCCGTAGATTATGAAAACGTCTATCATGCGCGTTTAAAACGGATGCTCGATATTGTGTTTCCGAAATGCCCCGTCACAATCATCAACGCGGGCATCGGAGGGGATAACACCGCCGGAGGACTTGCCCGCGTTCAAAAAGATGTGATCGACCACAACCCCGACATCGCGATTGTCTGCTACGGGTTAAATGATGTTGGCGGTGGGATGGTGGGACTGGAAGGTTATAAAAAGAATCTTTCGCTCCTGTTCGGACGTCTTCAAGCCGCCAAAATCAAGACGATTTTTTTGACACCGAACATGATGTGCACTTCGGTTTCGCCCGAATATCCCAAGGGCGGCATCTGCGCCAAAGCGGCCGCTTCTTGCAGCCGCCTGCAGACCGAGGGCGTGATGGATTTATATATGGAAGACGCAAGGCAGGTCAGCCGTGAAAATGAAGTCGAATTGTGCGACTGCTACGCCGATTGGAAAAAGCTCGAACAAGCCGGTGCGGACATCACCTCGCTGCTCGCAAACCACATCAACCACCCGACCAGAGAGATGCATGCGCTTTTTGCCGCACGGCTTTTTGAAACGCTGGTATTAGAATAATTAAAAAATCCGCTCCACCGAATTAAACAGTGGAGCGGATTTTTATATCAACCAAGCGGAACCGTGACGGGCTTGAACGAACAAATCTTTTCCACATTTTCTTCACTGAACAGTGCGCCGGGAATGCTTGCGAAACAAACATATCCGTCGGTTTCCCAATATATATGGTAATTTGTCGGAATGCCATCAGGACCCGTAGAGTTAGCGGAATAATAAAACTCTGCTTGCTCGGCATTTCCGAGCGGTTGTAAATTGGAATTTTCAATATCCCAAGCAAGTGCCGCGCCTGGGATTTTTGATTTTGCTGTACACCATTGCAAGATAATCATGTTTTTCGCACTGAAAGCCGAATAGTCTTCGGAGGGTGAACTTTTATCACTGCTTGTAGTCATTTCGCTTGGAATCGAACTTTCAACTTTCGTAACATATGGTGACTGAGGATGCGATATTGATTCAAAAGCGGCCCGAGCGGAACTTCTGATCTTATCGAGATAATCGATCAAATCATCGGTAACATAAGTGTAAGAACCATATACCGTCCAGATTTCAACACTGCTTAAATGAAAACCATACGGCGGAGTGAAGGTCGGTTCATAGATTGCAATTTGATTATCCTTAATAAAGTTTTGGATTTTTACTCCGTTGATCTCTTTCTCGGCTGAATTTTGTTTGAGATAATCCAATAATTCTTGTGTTGTTTTAAAATAAGTATGATCATAAGAAGGTTCTGTTGCTTTTCCAACTGAGGACTCGGGAGAAGTTGTGGTCTCGAATGACGAATACTCGGGTGAGTTTGTGGTCTCGGATGTCATGGGTTCGGTAGAGGTTGCGACCTCGGGAGTGTTGGCAAAACTTTGGCAAGCCAGCAAAAGGAAAATAACCATCAGAATTGAAAAGACAGTTGATACTCTTTTCATAATGTCCTCCTTTTCATATGATTGCGGTGAATGTAAATGTTTTTCTCTAAGATTCTTACAATTACAGATTATACCAAAACGTCCATTCCATTTCAAGAGCTCATTATGTTTTTTCGATGAATATTTACAGTTATCCGACTCTTAAACACAGACGAATTAAACAAATCAACTGTGTGACGAAATCACTTTTTCGGCACGGCTTTCTCGTCTTTCAGGGTTTACATCGGAATGGGATCGTGGTACAATGTAACATGGGTTCGGATGGGATAAAATCCGCCCGATTATGGTTCGGAGGTTAACATCATGCTGGAAAATAAAGCGGTTGTCGAACAAAAATGCGAACAGATCATCGATACCCTGATCGCAATCGGCACCGAAGGTACCAACATCCTGCTCAATATGAACATCTGGGACTGGTCTCAGGGCGTCGGCCTTTACGGCATCTATAAATATTATAAATACAGCGGCGAAAAAAAATATCTTGATTATTTAATCGAGTGGTTTGACTCCAAAATGCCCGACGAAGACAAGATCATGAAAAACGTCAACACCATGGCGCCGCTTTCGACCATGGCGCACCTCTATGAAGAGACGGGCAACGGAAAATACCGTGACTTCTGCATCCGCTGGGCCGAATGGGTGCTCCATGATATGATCCGTACCGATGAGGGCGGGCTTCAACATCTGACCATCGACTCGCTGAACACCCAACAGCTCTGGGCCGACACGGTGTTTATGACCGCGCTCTCGATGGCGAAAATCGGCCAGATCACCGGAAATCAGGCCTACAAAGACGAAGCCATTAAACAGTTTTTAATTCACATCAAATATCTCCAGGACCCCGAGACCGGGTTGTTATTCCACGGCTGGACCTTTGACGGGCACCACAACTTCGGCAAGGCGCTCTGGTGCCGCGGCAACTGTTGGTTCACGGCGGCTTCGATCGACATGACCGAATATATCGAAATCCCCGAGCCGGACAAGACTGCGATTTTAAACGGCTATCGTAAACAATGCGCAGCGCTCAAAAAATATCAGGACGAGTCCGGCCTGTTCCACACGCTGGTCGACGACCCAACCGCATATCTCGAGAGTTCGGGTTCTGCCGGTTTCATCTATGGGTTGCAAAAAGGCGTCGCATCTGGCGTGCTCGACAGCAGTTACAAAGCTGTCTGCGACAAGGGTTTGGAAGGTCTCTGGAACGAAATCGGCCCCGACGGCATTGTCAAAAACGCCTCTTACGGCACGGTTGTGCATATGACCAAGGATTATTATAAACAGATCCGCCTGACCTCCACCGGCTACGGCCAGTCGCTGACGCTGCTGGCGCTGACGCAATATCTCAGCGGACTCAAGAAATAGCATGTTTTGGACAAGACAGCAATACATTGACCTAATGACCTTCAAAGGCGCACCTCGCCCCATGTTTATCGAGATTTTCGGGAAACTGATTGGGCTCGATGAAGAATGGGCGGCACAAGGTGCGACCGACGCCGAACGCGACCTTTCGGCTTTCAATTTCGACTGGGTAAACCGCGTACAAGCCGGCATCAACTGCGGATTGATGGACCCGTACGAGGAAAAAGTGCTTGAAAAAGGCGACGGCTATGTGATTTCGCAGGATGCGATGGGACGCAAAGTCAAGCTCTGCACCGCCACCGCGACGATCCCCCTGCCCTTGTCTTATCCCGTCACCGATTTCGACAGCTGGCTGAAAATCAAGCCGAAGTTTCAGTTTGACGAGAAACGCATCGACATAGAAGCAGTGAACACAGCGGCAAAAGCACGTGAACATGATGCGCTGGTGCATCTGGATGTTCCCGGCGGATTCGATATGCCGCGTGAATTAATGGGCGAGGAAAACCTGTGCATCGCCTATTACGACGAGCCGGAACTGATTCAGGATATGCTCGACACTTGCGCCGACACCACGTTGAAAGTGTTGGAACGGTTGGAAGGCAAACTCGTCGTCGACAATCTGTTCGTGCACGAAGACATGGCCGGAAAGAGCGGCCCGTTAATTGGTCCGTCGTTATTTGACGAATTTGTCAAGCCGTATTACGAAAAAATATGGACGGCGGCAAAGTCCATGGGCACCGCGATCTTTTCCCAAGACAGTGACGGAAACATGAATCCGTTGATGAAAAACATCGCCGAGAGCGGCATTAACGTGTTTTATCCGATGGAACCCGGCTCCGGAATGGACATCGTCGCTTGCCGCAAACAGTTCGGAAACCGCCTCGCATTCAAAGCAGGAATCGATAAATATGCTCTGCGCGGAACCAAAGAGGATATTCGCCGCGAAGTTGAATACAAAGTCGGATCTCTCAAAAACGATCTCGGCATCGCATTTGGGCTCGACCACCGTATCCCGAACGGCGTTCCGATTGAAAATTATCGCTATTACGTCTCGTTAGTCAAGGAGATTCTCGGAATCCCGATGACCGAAGCGGGAAAATGGACCCGGATGGGGTTTTAAATCTTAATTTGTTTGCCCGACGAAGGGCAGAAAGTGCGAATCAACCATGGAAAAGGATTACTCAAAAGTACCGAATACCGTCGCTCATCTCGGCGACGATTATACCCAGTACCTCGGAGCCGTCGTGCCCCCGATCTTTGAAAACACCTTGTTTACGCGCAAGGAAAAGAGTTTCGGTTACGTTTACACCCGCGTGGACAACCCGACCGTCAAGGTTACCGAACAGAAAATCGCCCAACTTGAAAAAGGAAATCACGCGTTGTTGTTTGCCTCCGGTATGGCGGCGATTACAAGTTCATTAATGGCGTTGTTGTCCTCGGGCGACCACGCGGTTGTCGTGCGAAGCGTCTATGTTCCGGTCAAAGCCTTTTTTGATACCACGCTTTCTCCGCGTTACAATATCGGCGTGACCTATGTGCACGGCGACGATTTAAACGAATTTGAAGCGGCGATTCAACCAAATACGAAAATCATTTATCTTGAAAGCCCGTCTTCGAACATCTTTTTGGTGCAGGACATCGCCGCGATCAGTAAACTTGCGCATTCCAAAGGCATCAAAGTGCTGATTGACAACACCTGGGCGACGCCGTATTTTCAAAATCCGCTCGAATTGGGCGCGGATGTTGTGATGCATTCCGCCAGTAAATACCTCGGCGGACACAGCGACATTATCGCGGGCGTCATCGCTACCAAAGACCCCGAACTCAGCACCTTCGGCTGGAACGAGCGCACTACCTACGGCGCTTGCGTCGATCCGATGAAGGCCTGGCTGCTGACCCGTTCACTGCGCAGTTTTCCGCTGCGTATGGAACAACATTGCAAAAACGGCTTGAAAGTCGCAAAATTCCTCGAACAGCATCCGATGATTGAACGGGTATATTATCCGGGACTCGAGAGCGATCTGGGTTATAAACTCGGTAAAAAACAGATGCGCGGTTACTGCGGTCTGATGTCGTTTATCGCCAAAGCCCCAAAAGAAAAAGTCCTTCAGGCGTTGAAATCGCTGCAGTACTTCGAAGAAGGACCGAGCTGGGGCGGATATGAGAGTTTGTTCAACTTCCCGGGCGGCGGCGAACCCGAAAAGCTCGCCGAAATTGATATCCCGTCAGGACTGTTTAGAATCTCGGTCGGTCTCGAGGACGCCGATTCCCTGTGCGGAGACCTCGACAACGCCTTAAACACATTGAAATAACAATCTCTGAAAGGCGTTTCATGTCAGTTGATTTTTCACTAAAAAGCAAAGTCGCCATTGTCACCGGATGCAGTGCCGGGATCGGAAACGGCATCGCAAAAGGGCTGGCAGAAGCCGGCGCAGAAATCTATGGTGTGTCTTCTCGCGGGGAGTTCGCCGAGATCAAAGAAGCGGTTGAGGCCCGCGGCAGACGGTTTGAGGGTCGGAAAGCTAACCTGATGACCGTTGGACCCATAGAATCCATTATCAACGATTGTATCACGAAGTTCGGACGCGTCGACATTCTTGTCAACAATGCCGGTATTATCCGCCGTGAGGATGCGATCAACTTCTCCGAGAAGGACTGGGATGATGTGATGAACATCAACCTCAAAACCGTCTTTTTCTTTTCACAGCGCGTAGCAAAGGAGTTTATCAAACAGGGCAGCGGCAAGATTATCAACATCGCATCGATGCTCTCCTATCAGGGCGGCATTCAGGTTCCGTCCTACTGCGCCTCCAAAAGCGGCGTCAAAGGCATCACGATGGAACTCGCCAACGAATGGGCAAAATACAACATCAATGTCAACGCCATCGCCCCCGGGTACATCGCAACCAACATCACCGCACCGCTCTCCGACGATGCAGAGCGTTCGGCCGACATCCTCGCCCGAATTCCTGCAGGCCGCTGGGGCACTCCTGAAGACGTCGCCGGAGTTGCGGTATTCCTGGCTTCTTCCGCTTCCGACTATGTCAACGGCTTCACGGTTGCGTGCGACGGCGGCTGGTTAGCGAGATAAAAGTCCTATACTTGAAAGTCCAACCACCTTCAAGTTCATTTTATATCATTTCAAAGGAGTGTTTTTATGTCAACCAATTTCTCTCTCAAAGGCAAAGTCGCGATCGTCACCGGCTGCGAAGTCGGTCTCGGCTACGGCATGGCAAAGGGTCTCGCCGAAGCGGGCGCGGACATCTACGGTGCTTCTTTCCCCGGTGATTTCGCCGAGATCAAAGCGGCAGTCGAGGCCTGCGGCAGACGGTTTGAAGGCCAAAAGGCCAATCTGATGTCCGTCGAGCCGATCGACGAAATCGTTTCCGACTGCGTTGCCAAGTTCGGCCACGTCGACATCCTCGTCAACAACGCGGGCATCATCCGCCGTGAGGATTCGATCAACTTCTCTGAGAAGGACTGGGACGACGTGATGAACATCAACCTCAAAACCGTCTTCTTCCTGTCCCAGCGGGTCGCCAAAGAATATATGAAACAGGGCGGCGGCAAGATCATCAATATCGCGTCGATGCTTTCTTATCAGGGCGGCATCCGCGTTCCGTCTTACTGCGCATCCAAGAGCGGCGTCAAGGGCATCACGATGGAACTTGCCAATGAGTGGGCCAAGTTCAACATCAACGTCAACGCAATCGCCCCGGGGTATATGGCCACCAACAATACTGCTCCGATCCGTGCCGACGCCGAGCGCGAAGCCAGCATCCTTGCACGCATTCCGGCAGGCCGCTGGGGCACTCCTGACGACGTCGCCGGTGTCGCGGTATTTTTGGCTGCACCCGCTTCCGACTATGTCAACGGCTTCACAGTCGCCTGTGACGGCGGCTGGCTGGCTAGGTGATTTTTCAAATCACCATGTAGTTTGACCCTTACGGGCCAAACATCCCGCCCTTAATGAAAGGAATGTTATAATTATGTTGGAAATCAGACATTGTTCCCATCCCGATGACGCAAAATTATTGACCACCGACGAACTGCGCGAGCGGTTTTTGATTGAAAACCTGTTCAATGCCGACGAGATCAAGATGGTCTATTCGCATTACGACCGTTATATCATCGGCGGCTGCATTCCGGTCAAAAAGACCCTGAAGATCGAAGAACCGGAACTCAAGACCGAGTATTTCCTCGAGCGCCGCGAAATGGCATTCTTGAACACCGCGGGCGGCAAAGCCGTAATCACGGTCGAGGGCCAGAAATATGTGTTGAACAACAAAGACGCACTGTATGTCGGTAAAGGCAACAAGGAAGTCACCGTCGCCAGCGAAGACGCGGCAAACCCTTGCAAGCTCTATTTCGTCTCCTGCACGGCGCATATGGCTTACCCCACAGTACTGATTGACATCACCAAGGCAACGCCGACCCATATGGGCGACAAAGCTAACTGCAACGAGCGCACGATTTATAAATACATCCATGCCGACGGTATCGCAAAGAGCTGCCAGCTGATGCTGGGCGTCACGATTCTCGAAAAGGGCAGCATCTGGAACACCATGCCGGTGCACACCCACGACCGCCGCATGGAGGCCTATCTCTACTTCGACCTCAGCCCTGAAAACGTGGTATTCCACCTGATGGGCGAACCGACCGAGACCCGCCATTTGGTCATGAAAGACCACGAAGCCGTGATCAGCCCGAACTGGTCGATCCACTCTGCGGCGGGTACCTCGAATTACGCCTTCTGCTGGGCTATGGCCGGTGAGAACTACACTTTTACCGATCAGGACTTTATCAAGCCCGTTGACATGAAATAAAGGATAGCAATATGAATGATTTATTAAAACTTATCGGCGAATACGGTCTCGTACCCGCTATCGCGTTAGACGATGCCGACACTGCGGTGCCTGTGGCAAAAGCGCTGGTCGCGGGCGGCCTTCCGGTCGCCGAAATCACCTTCCGCACCTCTTGTGCAACCGAGTGCATCCGCCGCATCGCCAAGGAAGTTCCCGAAATCATCCTCGGCGCGGGCACGGTTCTGACCGTGGATCAGGCGAAAGAAGCCGTCGATTGCGGCGCAAAATATATTGTCGCACCCGGTTTTAATCCAAAAGTCGTCAAGTGGTGCATCGACAATAACATCCCGGTCATGCCCGGCGTCTCCGGCACCGCAGAAATCGAAGCGGCGCTCGAAATGGGGCTGACTGCGGTCAAGTTCTTCCCTGCCGAACAGATGGGCGGCATCGCGTCGCTCAAGGCGTTCGCGGGCCCCTATACCCAGATGAAGTTTTTGCCGACCGGCGGCGTGAGTGAGAAAAACATCGCAGATTATCTGGCGCTGCCGAACGTCCTTGCCTGCGGCGGCTCGTTCGTCATTGACAAAGCTGCGATCAAGGAGGGCAACTACGCCAAAATCACCGAACTGACCAAAACCGCCGTCAAAGCGATTTTAGGCTATCAGATCGCCCATGTCGGTATCTACACCAAAGACGACGCGCAGACCGAATCGGTCAAGGCGTTTCTTTCGATGACGTTCGACTTGCCCCAAACAAAAGGCTTTGTCGGCACCGAGTTCGAGGTTATGACCCCCTATCTGGCGGAAAAAGGCCATGTCGCCATCGCGACCAACAGCACCGAACGCGGCGTGCGCTATATGACCGACAAAGGCATCAAGTTCAACCCGGATGGCATGAAGTATAACGACAAGGGCAAGCTGAACGCGGCTTACCTCGATATCGACCTGAACGGCTTCACCCTGCACCTGCTGCAGAAAAAGTTTTAGGGGGATTTTCGAAATGGCTAAAATCGTCTGTTTCGGCGAGATCATGCTTCGGCTCTCGCCTCCGAATTATCAACGGTTCGTCCAATGCGACAGTTTCGATGCGCTCTACGGCGGCGGAGAAGCGAATGTCAGCGTCAGTTTGGCCAACTTCGGCCTTGATGCGGCGTTTGTGACCAAGGTTCCGTCGCACGAGATCGGACAGGCAGCCGTCAACGAGCTGCGCCGCTACGGTGTCGATACCTCCATGATCGTGCGCGGGGGCGAACGACTCGGCATCTATTACTGCGAAAAAGGCGCCTCACAGCGTCCGTCTAAAGTCATTTATGACCGCAAATACGCCTCCATCGCAGCGGCGGATCCGTCCGAATTCGACTGGGAAAAAATTTTCGCGGGTTGTGCATGGTTCCATTTCACCGGTATCACCCCTGCCCTGTCCGACAACTGCGCTATGGCTTGTCTGGACGCGGTCAAGGCCGCGAAGAAGCTCGGCGTCAAGGTCAGCTGCGATCTGAACTTCCGCAAAAACTTATGGTCAACCGAGAAGGCCGGCAAAGTCATGGGCGAGCTGATGAAGTATGTGGACCTGTGCATCGCCAACGAGGAAGATGCGGACAAGGTCTTCGGAATCAAAGCTCCGAATACTGATGTCAGCGGCGGCAAGCTGAGCCACGAGGGCTATAAATTCGTCGCGGCGGAACTTTCCAAGCGGTTCGGCTGCGAAAAAGTCGCAATCACTCTGCGCAGCTCCAAGTCGGCAAACGACAACAACTGGGCCGGAATGCTTTATGACGGAAAAGACTACTATTTCTCCAAGGACTACGACGTGCACATTGTCGATCGGGTTGGCGGCGGTGACAGCTTCGGCGGCGGGCTGATCTACAGCATTTTGACCGGAATGAGCAGCGCCGATGCGCTCGAGTTCGCGGTTGCGGCTTCCTGCCTGAAGCACGCGGTCGAAGGCGACTTCAACCACGTCTCGGTGGCAGAGGTTAAAGCCCTCGCGGGCGGCGACGGCAGCGGCCGGGTTCAGCGGTAAAATACATGATTTTATAAGGCGGGGATATCTCCGCCTTTTCAATTTCCAACCAGTCCGAGATCCTTTGAAACCTATTGTCAAATAAGTGCGGTTCAGAAGAACAAAATTCTTTTTCCTCTCCGGGGTTGCACGATATGCAAAAACATCGTATAATGATACATATTACGGCGATAATTTTGCCATCGGGAAATGAGGAAAAGCAGAAATGGAAAGAGTTTATAATTTTTCGGCGGGACCGTCTATGCTGCCGCTCGAAGTCCTTCAAAGAGCACAGAGCGAGCTGGTCAGTTATGGTACCAGCGGTATGTCGGTGATGGAAATGAGCCATCGATCTAAGGACTATGAAGCTATTATACAGACCGCCGAGGCCGATTTGCGCACCTTGATGGCAATCCCCGACAGCTATACCGTGCTTTTTTTACAGGGCGGCGCGTCGCTGCAGTTTGATATGATCCCGATGAACCTGATGACCGGATCTAAAAAGGCCGATTTCGTGGTGACCGGGCAATGGGCCAAACGCGCCGTCGAAGAGGCCTTGAAATTCGGCACGGCGAATGTGGTCGCCAGTTCTGCAGACAAAGTTTTTAATTATATCCCCGACCTTGACTCAAAGACCTTTTCCAAGGACGCGGATTATTTTCATATCACATTGAATAACACCATCTACGGCACCCGGTTTACAAAATTGCCCGAAGTCGGGAATATTCCGCTTGTTGCGGACATGTCTTCGTCGATTCTCGCCGAGCAGGTTGACATCACCAAATTCGGTCTGTTATATGCCGGGGCGCAAAAAAACCTCGGCCCGGCGGGCGTCACGGTTGTGATCATCCGTAACGATTTAATCGGGCATGAGCCGGAGAACACGCCGTCCATGCTATCCTACGCGATCCATGCTAAAGACAAATCGATGTTCAACACCCCGCCGACTTATGCGATTTATGTGATGGGGTTGGTATTCAAATGGATGCTCGAGCGCGGCGGAGTAGCCGTGATGCAGAAAATAAACGAGAAAAAAGCCGCTATTCTTTATAATTACCTCGATAACTCGAAGTTGTTCCGAGGCACGGTGGCCAAAAAGGACCGCTCGCTGATGAACATCCCGTTCGTGCTGCCGACCGAAGAGCTTAATGAGAAGTTCATCAAACTGGCCAAGCAGGCCGGATTTGTCAACCTCAAGGGCCACCGTACCGTCGGCGGCATGCGCGCGAGCATTTATAACGCGATGCCGGTCGAGGGCGTTCATGCTTTGGTTGACTTTATGGATAAGTTCGAAGGGAGAGAGTTTGAAAAATAAGTTTTTCAAACTCGGAGTTTGGCCTTTCCAGGGCCAAATATCCCTAAATTAATGAGAAAGTGGTAATCTAAATGTATAAAATTCAAACACTCAACGCCATTTCGGACAGCGGGCTAAGCAGACTGACGCCGCTCGAATTTGAGGTTTCTCCCGATACAAAAGAACCCGCCGGCATCATTCTGCGCAGTTTTGACATGAACTCGATGGAGCTTCCCAAATCGCTGCTGGCGGTTGCCAGAGCGGGCGCGGGTGTCAATAATATACCGCTCGAAGAATGCGCCAAGCGCGGCATCGTGGTCTTCAACACGCCGGGTGCAAATGCCAATGCCGTCAAAGAGCTCGTCGTCGCAGCAATGTTGTTGTCCTCCCGCAAGATCGCTGACGGCGTCGCATGGGCGAAAACACTGACTGATTCGGAAGATGTTGCAAAAGCTGTTGAAAAAGGCAAAGCGCAATTTGTCGGACCCGAAATCAAGGGTAAAAAGCTCGGCGTCATCGGCCTCGGGGCCATCGGCGCGCAGGTTGCCAACACCGGTTATGCACTTGGGATGCAGGTCTCTGGCCATGATCCGTTTTTGAGCGTCGACGCAGCTTGGAGTTTGTCGCGCGCCGTAAAGAAAGCCGCCTCAATCGAAGAGTTAATCTCGACCAGCGACTATATCAGTTTACATATTCCTTACACCGAAAAAACCAAAGGCATGTACGGAAAAGAGCTTTTTAATGCCACTAAAAAAGGCGCACGGCTGTTGAACTTTTCGCGCGGGGAACTCGTGGATACCGACGCGCTTGCAGACGCCATCGCCGACGGCACTATTGCCTGTTATGCCACCGATTTCCCGTCCAAAGAAGTGCTTTCGCTGCCGAATACCCTCTGCATTCCGCACCTGGGGGCTTCGACGCCCGAATCCGAAGACAACTGCGCCGAGATGGCCGCTGATGAGATGGTGAATTACCTCCGTTACGGTATCATCCGCAACTCGGTCAACTTCCCTGCCTGTGAGGTGCCTTACAGCGGAAAAACACGCGTCACGATCTGCCACAAGAATATCCCGAACATGGTCAGCTCGATTACCTCTATCATCTCCGGCGACGGGCACAATATTGACTATATGTCCAACCAGAGCCGCGGCAACTGGGCTTATACATTGATCGATATTGACAACGGTCTCACTGACGACGAACAGCTGTTAAGTCGGATTCTGGGCATCGTCGGCGTAACCGGTGCAAGAATTATCAAAAAGGCATAATTTTATCAAAGGGGGAGATGCCATGCCGGAGATTATCAAGTGTTATCGACAGAAAGTACCCGCCGCACGGTTTATCGGCGTTAAATACGGCGACGGAGACCGCGTGAATGGGGGTTTCGGGGTAAAATGGAGCGAGTGGTTTCAAAACAACCGTTTTGCTCCGCTTGAAACATTATGCACGTCGGAATTCTCAGGCGAATATGAAGACGGCGGCGCTTATATCGGGCTGATGCGGTGCAGGAACAGCGAGCCATTTGAGTATTGGATCGGTATGTTTCTCCCTGCTGAGACAGCGGTTCCCAACGGATATTCCTTTCACGATTTCCCCGCCAAAGACCTCGGCGTCTGCTGGGTCAAGGGCAAAGAGGATACAGTTTATTGCCAAGAAGATCTATGTTGTAAACAACTTGGAGCCGACGGCATGAAGATTGTAAATGACGAACAGGACGCATGCTGGTTTTTTGAGCGGTATGCATGCCCGCGTTTTACCACGCCGAACGAAACCTGCGAGGTTATTCTCGATATCTGCTTCTTCATCACCGAATAAATGCATTTTAAAAAATATAAGTCCATTTTATCACCGCATAACGGCATGAACATTTACCGCGGCTGCCAGCACGGGTGCATCTACTGCGACAGCCGCAGTTTGTGTTATCAATTTACCCACGATTTTGAGGACATCGAAGTCAAGACCGGTGCGCCGGAACAACTGGAAAGCGAATTATTACGAAAACGCAGCCGGAGCATGGTCGGAACCGGTTCGATGTGCGACCCGTATATCCCGCTTGAAAAAGAGCTGGAATATACCCGCCGCTGTCTTGAAGTGATTGACCGTTTGGGCTTCGGGCTTGCGATTTTGACGAAGTCCGACTTGATTCTGCGCGATCTCGATTTATTAAAAAGCATCAACGAAAAGGCCAAATGCGTGGTTGAGATCACGCTGACGACTTTCGACCAAAACTTATGTAAAATCCTCGAGCCGAATGTCTGTACGACAAAAAGGAGGTTCGAAGTGTTGAAAATCCTGCGCGATTACGGTATTCCGACGGTGGTTTGGCTGTGTCCTCTGCTGCCTTTCATCAATGACACCGAGGAAAATCTGCGCGGAATTCTATCGTATTGCTTTGAGGCCAAAGTTAAAGGTATTATCTGTTTTGACATCGGTGTGACGCTTCGAGACGGTGACCGCGAATACTTTTTCGCCGCGCTCAACCGCCATTTCCCGGGGATTATGCAGAAATATATTCAAAAATTCGGGCTTGCCTATTCCTGTGTCAGCGACAACAGCCCGGCGCTGATGAAGATTTTTCATCATGAATGCGAAAAGCGCGGTATCATGCACGATGTGGGACAAATTTTTAAGTATATGAACACATTGGAAGAGAATGACGAGCAGTTGACGTTGATATAATCAATCCCAAACACAAACGAGGCAGTCTTGCGACTGCCTCGTTTGTGTTATCTCCCTAGGTATGGCCGTTGGAACGGAGGCGGATGCTCACGCCTCCGTTCCGCTTATATGACCGCGTTTTTCGTCGTTTTGTTACAAGAGATGTTTATTTTTTTATCTTGTTGGTGTATGATGGAAATAGGAGGATTGCTCAGATATAAACTTAACGCTTTCTGTGAAAGGATACACGATATGACCGACTTGAAAACCATCATGGCCTGCGAAAACAATTTGATTTGTCACTGTGCAAACCTTGTCAAGACCTCGTTTGCGCATCTTTTCTATTCCGATACCAATAAGAGTTCGCACGACTGCAACCATGCGGTGATTTCCGATTTTTCCGACCCGGAGACGACACTGGCGGTAATTGAGGCATTTTATTACAGCAAGGCGGTCACACCGCGCATCTTTTTCGGCGGTTTTGAAAACGAGCGGGAACTGCTGACGCCAACGCTTGAAAAGCGCGGTTGGACAATCGAGATCATCGACCGAAAATTGATGTTCTGGGGCGGCGGCGAGCCCAAAGAATATACTTCCCCTGCTTTACAGATCACACATAAAGAACACTTTGACGATGAGATTTATAATCTGTTTTTTGCCCATGACGGCGGCGACTGGTGCGCGCTGGCAACCCGCGACTGCATGAATTACGGAAGCATCGATGTGTTTGTGGGGCGTGAAAAAATCGGCGCTCTCTCCGGTGAACAGAGCGCGGCTTCGGTCAGCATCGAACACGATAAAATTACCGATCTTGCTTTGGTGCAGGATGTTTTTACCCTGCCGCAGTTTCGGGGCAAAGGATATGCCCGGGCCATGATGAGCGCAGCGATGCGTTATCAACTCGGGCATTACAATAATAAAGATATCTATTTGTGGGTGGAAAACCCGATTGCGATGCGGGTTTATGAGGACATCGGATTTATCTATTCCAAAGAAACAGTGGATGTCTGGTTCGCTTATAAACGGCCTTAAGTGCGATTAAAAATCGATTTCTTCTTTTTCACCGTTTTTACTTCGGCCTTGTCTTCTTTTAACCACCCGATGATTTTCGGCGCTAAGATATTCATTGCATCCCTATAACCGAGTTCGTATTTATCGCGCAGATAGGAATGGGTGAAATTCATCGCCGAGATGCCTTTGACCGGTTCGATGGAACGGCTTGGAATGATGTCGATGACCTCGCGCTCGGACGTTGATGGGATGGTCTTGACCTGCGACGCCTCCCGCAGATGTACGCCGATGAGAATATCGAGCTCCTGATCCAAAAGGGGCTTGAAAGGCGTGCCGTCGGCATTTTCCTCCGGGGAACCGGGTGCTGCGATGCCGCCGTCACAGTATCGAATATCGTCCATTACAATCGGCTCAAACACAAACGGAATCGCAGCCGAAGCCAGCGTGCAGTCGACCGCGCGTTTATAATCGCAGTCGTTGAGGTGAAAATATTCGGGCTCATACTTCTCGCAGTTATAAGCGCAGACATAATAGTCTCGCTCGTCGCGCCACAGCGGTGCGATGTCGCAGGACTTTTCGATGAAATTTTTAACGCCCTCAAGCGTAAAAGCCGTTTGGTTTCCGGCAGCTATGTAAGAGATCGCCGAATGAAAATCGGGAAAGCCGCGTCCGGTGTTGACGAATTTTAAAAACTCTCTGCGTTTTTCGGAGGGAACTCTGCCGTTCTTAAACATGAACTCCGCTACGTCCGTTTCGTTCCATAGGTTGTAACAGAATGTCGGATCGCCGGTTGCAAATATCAGCGTGTTCAGCGCGCCGATGGAAGTTCCGGACACCGCTTTGATCTTGTCGTGCAAATCAAGGTCGTAAAGAGCTGCGATCACGCCGCCCTGATAAGCGCCTTTTGCGCCGCCGCCCGATAACACAAGGCCGATTCTGAGCTCGTTAAAAACCTTTACTTTGGATTTATCCAGCATCCGGCTTACCTCCTCACTTCAACAGCATGAGTATGGCTGCCTCCCCGGCTGCAAGCTTTTTGCGGAAGCTGTAATACTCACCGTTATGCTCATATTTTTCTTCGCATCCGTCCAGCGTGATTCTTTGATATTGCTCGGGGTTCGGAATAAATACAGTGATGTCCTCAGCGTCGTCCGGTGAGAAATTCACGATCAGCACGATGTCTTTTTCGGCGTCGGAAAACACCTCGGGGAACAGATAGGTCCCGCCGACCACGCAGGGCACCGTCGCTTTACAGGAGGCGATTACACCGAACAGGATATCGCGGTAAACCGGCGTCAAAAGGACGGTTGGCATTGTATCGGGCGACGAGAACGGAAAAACCAGACATTTGGATCCGGTCAGCGCAATGCCGTTGCCGACCGCTTCGCCCATATAATTCTTGGCTTCTGTGATTAAATAGGGCTTTTCGCTGTATTGGATGTTGAAATAACTTTCGCCGTTGCCGACCCTGGCCTCGGGAATTCCGGCGTATTCGACGTTATTGACGACTTGATGATAAATTGCCGGGCCTGCGTCGCCGGTCTGCCGTTTGCAGTCGGTGATCAAGGCCAGTTTTCCGAGTCCCATCTCGAAAAGGGTATTCGCCGCTTCGCCGTCGACCAGCACAAAATTGTGGGCGAATAATTTCTTAATTGCGTCGGCGGACAGAGAACGGAAGTACTGCCCTGAGAACGCGACGATCTCGTTATTGATTTCAGCGGTTTTGACATAACGGCACGGGATACCGAAAGCAGATAAAAACGAGAACCAAAAGCTTTGGTCGGGATAGAGTTCTTCCATACGCTCGCCTTTAGAGGTGTGCAGCGTATAGGAGGCCTTCTCGCTGATCGGGACGCAGACGCCTTTGCGCTGCATATTCTTAAGTCCAAGCGCTGTAATGCGGTCTAAAACCGGCTTTGCCTGTGCAAGAACTTTATCGTATTCGTATTCCTTGATGATGACATCGCCCATCATGTCGAAGAGGTTCAGCGTCATGCCGTCTGCCGGAAGCAAAACCGAGGTTAAAAGCTGCGCGTTGATCATGGCGCGGGATTTGACGAAACGGCCATGTGGGAAGCCCTCGAGCTCGGGGTAGATCAGAGTTTCGGACGGGCAATCCGCAACCGTTTGGCAGCTGTGCGCACAAAAATTCCATTGATATTGCGCCATCGTTGCATCCTGATAAGACGGCAGATGGGGCCGGCTGACCGGTGTGTTTTCACCTGCGAGACCTTGCAGAATACCGCCCCAGTCGCGGCCTTCGGCGCAGTGGACTTTGGGTGCGGAACTCATCAGACCGACTTTGGTCTCGGGCGAAACCGCATGTACGGCAGCTCCGATTTTCTCGGCCAGTCCCCGCATGGTCTCACGGGAGACGTCGAGCCAGATTTTGCGGTAAAGACCCGGTTCTCCGGGTGCGAGCACACCCGCGACAAATTCCTCGCGGGTTAAAGCCTTCCCTGCACGCTCGGAGTAGAGCTGCATATGCCGGTCGCAGAAGCACCCGCCCCATTCGAGCGGCGCGTGGTTGTGCAGACGGAAATCGTCCTCGACCCAGATCGTATCGGGGTTGATTGAGGCATAATAGGCGTACATCTCGCAGATATATTTTTGAAACTCGGGATCAGCCGGGCAAGCGACCGCAGAGGCCTTTTGCCCCCACGGATCGGTCATTGTACCGAACATATTAAAATCCCATAGCTTGCGGCCCCGGTCGGTGTGCAGCGTCGTGATCCAAGGGTTGATTGAGGTCTTTACGCCGATTTCGGCTAGTTGCTCCCCCGCCCTTTGGATCGCCTCGAGCCACGGCTTTGTCTGTTCAATCGAAATATGCCCGCGGTTGAGCTGTTCGCAGTTGATATGGAACATCACATTGTCGATTTTAGCGCTTTGGCAGAACTCGAGCAGCCGCGCAACGGCTTCTTCTTCGTGAAAACCCGGCGCGACGCAATAGCGCAAAATATACTGATAACCCATACTCATCCCGCTTTACTTTTTTATTTAATTTCAATCATCTGGTGGCAGGTGAATTTATCAACAGTATAACACAGGGCGCCGTTTTGATAAGTAAACGGAATCTCCTTGCCCTGTGGCTGCAAGATAACCGACTTCGGCGCTGTCGGAAGTTTGATCTCGACGGTGGTGTCGCAGATCGGAAGCAAATCCTCGATGATTTCGGTGTTGGTGCCCCGGACAGTGGTGTGCGCGAACAGGATATGATTGATGAGCGAATCGCCCTTTTTACGCAGTGTGACAATCCCGCGGTCGGGTAAATTGGTCTTGAGAGTCTTTTCTTTGCCGATCAGCGCTTCGATCACGGCGACGACCAATTCTTTGCATTGTAATGCACCTTTGGTCGCATAGTCGGAAAAGATCTCCCAGCCGATATAGGCGGTGTTCCTGGTCAGAGACGCGCCCGGGCCGACATCGACCGGATCGTTCGGCGTATGGGCATGCGAACAGAAATGCGTTGCGGTGCGGTTGAAATAGGGATTCTGGACAGCAACGAATTCGGTTGCGCCCGCTGACTCGAACTTATGGTTTTTACCATACATCAACAGAACGCCGTTGTTGGTCTTGAGCTGGTCGTGACTGCTCAGATAAGTCGATGAAAATTCGTTTTCACCGAGGTATTTGACTCCGAGATCGACCGCGAATTCGTCTTTGTCGACAGCTAAGCAACTTGTGCCGGAAGCCAGCAGTTTACCGCCGTTTTTGAGATATTGATTCAGTTTCGCCGCAACCGCAGGGGTCACTCTTCCGCAGTCGGGCATGACAAGCAGTTTGAATTTTGAAAAGTCCTCTTCGGTATCGATGACGCTGTAGAGATATTTCCCCTCGAGCAGCATCCGATTTGCTCCGATGTCGGCAGTTCTCGGAACGCTCTTTCCGGCACAGACCCCCACGGCTTCTGAAGACAGCAGTGCGACATCAGCCACCGCATGAGTCTCTTTGAGCCACGGTTCTTTTTCTTTGAGTTCGCTGTATGCGGCGCCCACAAGTTTATAAGTGGACATGTCCATTTTCCCGAGCGGATGCAGTTGGTCACCGATTGAACTGCCGGCGCCGAGCGCCGCCGAGAGCGAGACCTCGTAACGAAGGGCGTTCGGATGCTTGAACCCTCCGAATTCGCCCCAGCTCTTATGAAATTTTCCGGTCATGCCGAGGTATTCTTTACCCAGCGTCTCGGCATAGAGCGCTGAGAACGGGAAATCATCATAACCCCAGCCGCCGGTCGGCAGGGATTCGAGTTCGAGATGAGTCTGGGTATTTGCCAGATCACGGCGACCGCAGTGAAGATGACCGAAATTGTGAAAGACGGCGATGTTTTGATCGACCGAATCGACGGTCTCACGGACTCTGCGGGCATAATTGGCGTAGACATCCTCGGCCTGTATCATTACGTCTTCGGGATTCGTGACATCAAGCCCTTTTTTCTTCATATCCGCGCGGCAGCGGCTGCAATAACAGGGTTTCGGCGCACAGATATCCAGGAAAATTTCGACCGGATGATACCGCTCGCCAACTTCTTTTACCTGTGCCAAAAGCACGTCCAAATAATCGGTATTGAAGCACATCCAGTGATAACCCGGCAGGTCAAAACTCTTGCAGAAAAGCAAGCTCTCGTCGCCATTGCGCGCTAGCCATTCAGGATGGCGTACCGCTTCTTTTTCATCGAGTCCCGCCGAGATATAGATCGGAGTGCGCACATCTATTTCGTTACAGGCCTCGAGCTGAGCGCCGAGCAGGTCGAACTTCAATTTCGGGTGCATGATATTGGCCTTGGTCGGGTGATAACACCAGCCGTGATGGCACTTTGAAAACAGCGTAATCGAATCGACGCAGCCAACTTGCAGCGCCTCCTGAAATTGCTTTCTATCAAACTTTCCCCCGACGTCCGGAACGCATTCGGATGTGTGAAAATCAAGGTGAATCTGGCGGAATTTCATGGTAACACCTTTCTGTTGTTTTTTATTTTATTTTGTCAGCATGTTATTTTTTAATTCAAAAGTAAAAGTAAAACTAAACAAATGTAACAACAAACACCATATTCTTCACTACTCACAATTACTCTTTACTTGACTGTATAGTAGCCGTGTTCGAGGCAAAGCGTCGCGGCGGCTTTTGTTTTTTCATCGCCCTCGAGGGATTTGGTAATAAAATCGGGGTGGTCGCGCACAAAGTCCAGCATCGACTTGATCGGATCTGCAATATAAGCCAATACAAAATCCAATTGTCCCTGATCGATGAGATTATAATCAAAAGCCTCGCGGAAAAAAGCTGTGTCAATCTCGCACATTGAAAAAGGCGGAATGCCAAGCGTAACCAATCGGTCACTCCCGCCCTGTCTGCGGTCAATGATGTTATAGACGGCTGCGGCAGATGCACCCGCCTCGTTGATTGCGGGCAGCCAGACACGGTTATAAGTATTTCCGCCCCCGATGATATCACTGACCAACAAGATCTTTTTCCCCATAATACCGTCCTGCTCGGTGCGGTTATCACTATAGAGTACGATCTTTTTATCGTCAAAAATCATCGCGTGTGGAAGTCCCATCCTCTGTGCGATTGGGATCGAAAACAGCCAGCCGTTATTCGGACTCCCTGCCACCGCATTCGCCTTTTGGCAGGAGAGTTCGGACGTCAGGAAATCTACTGAACGGTCGATCACCGTCCGGTAAGCCTGTGACCGTTCCAACATTTGCTTGCATAATGTCCCGAGCGTCCGCGTAATCAGCATCGGGCTGTCGGAGGCTGTATCGGCAAGCGCCGTCGCCGAAGCAGCCGCATCGTCGTTTTCCAGAATGCGCTGCGTACGGATTTTAACGGCGGCAAGTCGTCCGGTCGGACGCCAAAATGGCCGGTCCGGCTGAGCAACACAGACGACACCGCTATTAAATAAAGTTGAGATGATCTCTTTTTTACGCGCCATGTATAAACCTATTTATTCCTCTCTGCGGGTATTGCGAAGAGATGCGCGCGACTGCCGAAGGTCGTTGAGTCCCTTTGTGAATTCGTCTTCAGTGCGTTTTAAAATGTTGTCGGCAAAAACAACTGCGCCTTGCTTGACTTCCCCGGCTTTGTATTCGGCGTCACTGATGATATTTTGAGCCAGTTCCTTGGCATCATGCACAATCCGCTCTTCCATGATGAGTTTTTTTGCGCGCTCCTCAGCGGAGGTGATGATCGATTCGGCTTCGCGCTTGGCGGAAGTGATGATATCGCTTCGGTCGGCGACGATTTTTTGCGCCTGGCCGATCTCCTCGGGCAGACCGTTTCGAATATCCTCCAGCAATTCGCGCACTTTCGCCGCATCGACGACGCTGCGGCCTCTTGACAACGGCAGATCCCAGGCCTTGTCAAGCAAGTCATGGATCTCGTCAATGATGTCTTCGATACTGAGCTGTTTTTCTGACATAAGATGCAATTCATCCTTTCACGAAGGTCGGAAATTCCCGCCGGTTATTATTCTATGTATAAAGCTAATTCTTTTTCTTTTCGGCATTAAAGGCAGCACAGACACAAGGGGGAACAAATTCACAAGTGTCACCGCCGAAAGCGGCCAGCTGCCGCACCATCGAAGACGACATATATAAATAATCGAGCTTAGTGGTTAAAAACACCGTATCACCATCGGGATAGAGTTTTTTATTGGTTAATGCCAACTGAAACTCATTTTCAAAATCTGTCATCGCGCGCAGTCCCCTGACGATCGCCAGTGCTTTTTTCTGCCGGGCATAATCGGCGGTAAGGCCGTCCCAAACATCAACCGAGACATTCGGGATATCGTATATGGCCTCTTTCAGGAACCCCAAGCGCTGCTGCGCCGAAAAATGGCGTTTTTTATCGGGGTTGCTTGCGACCACGACGATGACCTCGTCAAACATCTGAGCAGCTCGCCGGATGATGTCGATATGTCCGTAGGTCACGGGGTCGAAACTCCCGGGACAAATTGCAATCCGTTTCATTATTCGATCATTCTTTCTTTTTTATTATCTTTAATCGGTCATTTTAATTTTTCCTGAGGTAATCCCGATGGCGATAATATGTTGTTTTGATATAGCCATATTTCGCTTGAGAATCCATCACAAAATCCCCTGCGGCTTCCGGAAGGCGTTCCCCTTCGCTGGTTTCGCAATAGATCACACCGTTTTTTTCAATATGCTTTGCCGCGAGCGGCAGCATCTTGTCCAAAATCCCACGGTTAAAAGGCGGGTCGAGCAGAATGATGTCATAATTTTTGTCAGCGGATTTGATAAATCCGAAGGCGTCCGTGCCGAAAATTCCCGCTTTATCGGTAAAGCCGCAGGTCTCCACATTCTTTTTCACGCAGGCAAGCGATGTTTTGGAGTTGTCCACAAAATCGCAATGGGCAGCGCCTCGACTAAGCGCTTCGATACCGAGCTGCCCCGAACCTGCAAAAAGGTCCAGCACGCGCCTGCCCTCTAGTTCAAAATGGAGCTTTGAAAAAACCGCTTCTTTGACCCGTTCCATGGTGGGCTGCATCTCCGGCTCCTCAGTGCTCTTTAGCGGCCTGCGTCTTGCGCTGCCGGCGATCACGCGCATCTTAGTACCCGCCCCTTTCATATGGGTATTATTATACGCGATTATACATTCTTAGTCAATATGTTGGCTTTTCGGGCGCTTATTATTGCAAACCGGCATGCACTTGTTGACCAAAATGACGTCTTCGCCGATTAATGTGATCTCGTTCCAGGCAATAGCAATATCGTCTTCCCGTCCGAAAAGTCCGAGAACTCGGCATCTCCCCGGCAATATCAGCGCGCATACCCGCGCCGTCTCTAGATCGATGTCTATATCGCAGATTCGCCCCAGTTTTTCTCCGTTGTTAATATTCACGACGTCCTTATCCCGCAATTCAAAAAAGCTGCTGATCATCGCTGCCCCTCCCCGCATCCAGATAGTTCATTTTATGCGGGAAGTACACAAAATGTTACTGTCCGTTTCGATTTCCCGCAGCGCGGCAGAGATCGGCGTAATGTCCGCCTTCCGCAATCAGCCGACTGTGGGTTCCGCGCTGGATGATCTCACCGTGCCGCATGACTAAAATCATATCGCTCGACATGATTGTGCTGATGCGGTGGGCGACGACGATGCTTGTGCGCTGGTTTGAAGCTGCGGTCAAAGCGTCTTGAAGAGCGGCTTCGGTTGCCGAATCGATATTCGCCGTCGCCTCGTCCAATACCAGTATGCGTGGCTCAAACGCCACCGCTCGGGCAAAAGCGATCAATTGCCGCTGTCCTGCCGAGAAGGTACAACCGCGCTCTGAGACAGGGCTTTGAATGCCGCACGGAAGCGATTGGATAAAATCGTCGGCATGCACCGTTTTCACGGCTCTGTCGATGTCCTCGTCAGAAATGTTTTCATCGTTGAGACGGATATTATAACCAACATCACCGGAGAACAGGAAGACGTCCTGCATTACGACTGCGACAAGACGGCGCAGCGAAGAGAGGTTGAAGGACTCGATGTTCTTTCCGTCAATCAGAATTTCGCCTTTTTGAATCTTGTAAAACCGAGCAAGCAGCGAAATCACGGTGGTTTTTCCGCTTCCCGTATCGCCTACAATTGCCATTGTCTGACCCGGGAGCACTTTGAACGAAACATCTTTGAGCACCCAGTTTTCCTCGTCATAGGCAAACCAAACATGTTTAAACTCGATTTCGCCCCTGACTTTATCCACTTTTTCGCCGACTTCGATATCCTCCGTATCGGCGGTATTGTCGATGATATCGAAAATGCGCTCCGCAGAAATTAAGGACGACTGGATGTTGGTGAACTGTTCGGCAATGCGCGAAATCGGGTTGATAAACTGTTTGATATAAGTGGTAAAGGCGTGCAGAACGCCGACCAGCAAAACGCCTGTGAACACATCTTTGGCATACACAATGATCAAAACGCCGACTGCGATGTCACCGACCAATCCGAGGAGCGGGTTCGAAAGCGAACGTAAAATCATATCCATCATGCTGAGTTTATAATAACCCTTGGCGAGTTCGTCATACTGTTCGTATTTTTTACTCTGGCTTCCGAACATCTGCACTATGCGCATTCCGATGATGTTCTCGGCTAAAAACCCATTCATGCGCGACAACTGTGCCTTGATTTTAATAAAGATTTTGCGGGCGAGGTAACGATAGATTAATGCGATCGCAATCACAACCGGAATGATGATCATACATGCAACCGCAAGTTTCGCATCCAAAATGAACATCATGGAGATGACGTTGATCACCAGTAAAAACTCGCTGACGAAATTGATGATCACGTCCGAAAACAATTCGGATAGTGATTCGACATCCGAGGAGACACGCGTCAAAATGCTGCCAGAGGCGTTTTTATCGAAAAACCGCATCGACATGTTCTGGATTTTAGAAAACAGCGTCGTGCGCAGCTTGTGCATAATGCGCTGCCCGAGTGAAGCCAAAGCGATGGATTGAATGTACGAGATTGCAACGCCGAATAAAATCACGCCGAGATACAACCCCGCCCAAATCATCAGCGAGTTATAATCGTTCAAACCGGTCATCAGGTTGTTGTCGATGACGCGCTCGAGGATATAGGGTTTTAATGTGACGGTGATGTTTGAGAGAATTGCAAGC
>DAOPZJ010000014.1:0-10445 GCA_035353335.1 Oscillospiraceae bacterium
CGATCAGCCCGTGCTGCGCAAAAACGTCTGGGGCCGGGGTACGGCGCAGATTTTTGCGAGCGTCTCCAAAGAGATGCACGAGGAATTTGAAATTGAATATGAAAAGCGCCTGATGGAGCCGTTCGGCCTGGTCTATTACGGCTGCTGCGAACCGCTCGACAAAAAGATCGACATCGTCAAAAAGATCCCTCATCTGCGTAAAATCTCGATCACGCCGTGGGCGGATGTCAATATCGCCGCCGAGGCCATCAGCAAGGATTATGTCGTCGCTTTGAAACCCAACCCCGCCAATGTCGGCGCTGCCTTTGACCGCGAAGTTATCCGCAGCGAAGTCAAGCACCTGCTCGACGCCTGCGCCCGCAACAACTGCACCTGCGAAATCGCCCTCAAAGACATCAGCACCGTCGCCCACAACCCCGCCCACCTGCAGATTTGGGAACAAACCGTGATGGAACAGGTAAGAGCGTATTAACACACCGTAGGGGCGGATATTATTCGCCCGCAAACCTCGGCAAGTGTAAAGTGTCATTCCAGTAACTCGTAGGGGACGACTCGGCGCTCCGTGTACCGCAGGGGCATGCAGCAACCCGCACGGCATGCAATCCACGCGGTGGGAACGAGGTCGTCACGCCCTACGATGGTAACGATGCACAAAAGCGACCATATTGCATGATATGGCCGCTTTTTGTTCCGCTCAGGATGACAACTATATTGTATAATTTTAAATAAACAAATTCACATTGGATTCTTCCGCGTCGCCGAGGTAGGCGCCCACACCGCCGAGCTCGACACCTTCGATGAGCTCTTCTTCCTTGATGCCCATGACGTCCATGCTCATCGTGCAGGCCACGATTTTGACGCCGGCCTTCATGGCCTTCTTGATCAAATCCTCAAGCGAATCGACGTTCTTATCGCCCATGATCTTCTTCATCATCTTGGTTCCCATGCCGCCCATATTCATCCGCGATAACTTCAGCTTTTTGCTGCCGCGCGGCAGCATCGCGCCGAACATCGACTCCATAAAGGTCTTTTTGACCTTCTGCCGCTTGGGTTTGCGCAGCACGGTCAGCCCCCAGAAGGTGAAAAACATCGTCACCGGCCTGCCCATTGCCGCGGCACCGTTCGCGATGATAAAGCTGGCAAGCACCTTGTCGAGATCGCCCGAAAACACGATGATTGTCTTGCCCTCTGTGTTATCCCGAACTACCGGAGCCGCCGTGTTGGCACTGCCTTTTTTCACGAGCGCCACATAATCATCCCCGCGCCGGTCGTTTGCCACCAATGTGTTGCCGGTGCGCCTTGTCCACGCCACGATATCCCGCGCAAAGCCCGGGTCGGACGCCGAGACCTCGACGACGTCGCCGTTATGCATCTCTTTCATGGTCTCGAACACCTTCATGATCGGGCCGGGGCACTGCATGCCGCTGCAGTCGAGCCGCATCGACGCTTTCGGGATGTCCTTGGTGTCCACATGCCCGCTGTCGGAGATACTCACCTGCGCAATCGGCGTGGTATCGGGCTGATAGTGCGTGGATTGATAAAACCGCGCACCGCCCGGATAGAGCTTGACGTTCTTGAACCCGTTCTCTTTCAAAACCCGTGTGGCGTTATAAGCCCGGACGCCGATGGCGCAGAACACCGAGACCTCTTTGGATTTATCCAATTCGGAAAGACGGATGCGCAGCTGCCCGAGCGGGATATGCTTTACGTTTGCGTTCGGCAGCGAATACGCCATCAGTTCCGCATCTTCGCGCACATCAAGCGCGACCGCTTCCGGTTCCTTTTCGAGCACGTCCCAGGAAGAATAGGCGACTTTGCCCGATAATACGTTTCCGGCGACATATCCGGCCATGTTCACGGGGTCTTTTGCCGAGGAATACGGCGGCGCATAGGCAAACTCAAGGGTTTGTAAATCATAAACGGAAGCGCCGAGCCGAATCGCGGTCGAGAGCGTATCGATGCGCTTGTCAACACCGTCTTTGCCCACGATCTGCGCACCGAAAATCTTTTTGCCGTCCATCGAGAACAGCATTTTTAACGTCAGCGGAACCGCGCCCGGATAATACCCGGCGTGCGAATTCTGAGTGATGATAATGCTCTCGTAATCCTTGCCCTTGACCATGCCGCGCTTAATTAACGTCTTTTCGTTCGCGCCGGTCGACGCGGCGGTCAGATCGAATACCTTTGCTACCGAAGTGCCCTGCGTGCCCTCATAGGTCTCGTTTGCGCCGTTGATATTGTTTGCGGCGATCCTGCCCTGCTTGTTCGCGGGGCCTGCCAGCGGGATCATCGTCGGCTCTTTGAAGGTGAAATCTTCTACTTCTATTACGTCGCCAACCGCGTAGATATTCGGGTCGGAGGTTTTGAGGGTTTTATCGACGACCACACCGCCGCGCGCGTTTACGGTCAGCCCTGCCGCTTTGGCGAGTTCGCCGTTCGGGCGTACACCGATGGATAAAATCACGAGTTCGGCACTCACGGTCTTGCCGCTTTTGAGCGTAACCGTCACATCGTGCTCGTTGTTTGTAAAGGAACTGACGCCGTCGCCCAAAAAGAGCTTGACGCCGTTTTGCAGCAGATTTTCATGCAAAAGCTGCGCCATCTCAAAATCGAACGGAGACATGACCTGATCCAACGCCTCGATCAAACTGACCTCGACGCCCGCATGCCGGAGGTTTTCGGCCATCTCGAGTCCGATAAAGCCGCCTCCGATCACCGCCGCGGTCTTGACGCCCTGATCCTGCACCAAAGCGCGGATGCGGTCGGTGTCGGGCACGGTCCAAAGGGTCTGAATGCGCGAGGAGTCGATGCCGGGAATCGGCGGGCGCACAGGCGATGAGCCGGTCGAGATGACCAGCGTATCATACGGCTCGGCATAGGTTTCGCCGGTGTCCACCCGCTTGACGGTGACTTCTTTTTTCTCGCGGTCGATGGCGACAACCTCGTTTTTCACGCGCACGTCGATGTTGTATTTTTTCTTCATGGCTTCGGGGGTCTGCAGCAGCAGCGCGGCGCGGTTTTTGATCACGTCGCCGACATAATAGGGCAGCCCGCAGTTGGCGTAGGAGATGTATTCCCCGCGTTCCAAAATCACGATTTCGACACTCTCGTCCAATCTGCGCAGCCGCGCCGCACAGGTCGCGCCGCCCGCGACGCCGCCGATAATGACTACTTTTTTCATATAGTACCGACCTTTCCGCTCATAATCTCTTGTTTGTTTATTTTCGGTAATCCTTCTAAAAATTTGATTAAATAGTTTTCCTTCTCTGTCTTGCCCTTATTATACACCCATTCGACTGAATTTTCACTTTAAATCAAAAATTGTTGCATCGTTTCTGCCGCTTCTTCACCGGCATATACGGTTTATTTTTATTATAATTTTTCCGGTGTTGCCATTCTGTAACTATATCACATTGCAACTGTTTCCAGTAAGGGAATCTTGCTATATTAATTTTTTTTACCAATTTCCTTCTTTGCGAGGAACACAGTGACGAAGCAATCCGGAGCATGGGCGTCTGAATTACTGCGGGTTAAAGTCCTTCACTATGACGATTGAAAATTAAAAGGAGAAAACGAACACCGGCGCGGTCCAAAAAGACCGCGCCGGTGTTTTATCTGTTTCCTCATTTTCACGCTTTTCTTTATTTATGCGAATGATTTTTTACTTTCCGCTTGCGCCGTAGTTGGCGAGCACGCGCGCCGACGGGTCGTTGACCGCGCAGTTCGGCCAGGTCTTGTTGGGCATCCAGAAATCGATGACCATCTCGGCCTGTCCGGGGTAAAACTGTTCAAACAGTTCCCGATACATCAACGATTCTTTTGTGAAGGGTCTCGCGTGGCTGTACTTTGCCGAAAGCCGTGTAAACTCCCCGTCGGTATATTTTTGCTCGGCATGGGCTTTCAGCACGTCGACCATCGAGTGGCCGACCGCATCGGAGAAGGCGGCCTTTTGGCGCATCAAAATCGACTCGGGCAGCCAGTCGCCCTCGAACGCATGGCGCAGCAGATATTTGCCGATGCCATAAGTGTTCATCTTGATCTGAGGATCGAGTTCCATGACATATTTCACGAGATCGAGATCGCCGAACGGGACTCTGGCTTCCATCGAGTGGGAAGAGATGCAGCGGTCCGCGCGCAGAACATCGTACATATATAATTCCCGGATGCGCTTTTCGGCCTCGGTCTGGAACGCCTCGGGGCTCGGCGCGAAATCGGTGTATTTATAGCCGAACATTTCGTCCGAGATCTCACCGGTCAACAGCACCCGCACATCGGTCGCCTCCCGAATCTGTTTGCACAACAGATACATGCCGATCGAGGCGCGAATCGTCGTGATGTCATATGTGGCAAGCGCGCGCACGAGCTCGGGAAGAACCGCAAGCACATCGTCGTCGTCCATATAAAACTCGGTGTGCTCGCTGCCGATGTACTCGGCAACTTCTTTGGCATATTTCAGGTCGATGGCGTCGGTCGTCATGCCGATGGCGAAAGTTTTAATGGGCTTTTTGAGCTCTCTCGCGGCAATGGAGCAAACGAGTGAACTGTCCAGACCGCCGCTGAGCAAAAAGCCGAGCGGCGCATCGGAATCGAGCCGTTTCTGAACGCCTGCAATCAGTTTGTCGCGGATATTCCCGCAGACGGTTTCGACGTCCGAAGCAATCAACTTTTCGGGCATTGCGATGTCGCAGTATCTGGTGAACACGCCGTTTGCATAGTAGCAGCCCGGCGGGAACGGATAAATCCGATCACAGATGCCCGCAAGGTTGTTCGCCTCGCTGGAAAACACCAGACCGGAGCCGCGTTTTCCGTAAAACAGCGGCCGGATGCCGATGGGATCGCGGGCGGCGATAAAGTCGTCTTTTTCCCCGTCGTAGAGAATCATGGCGAATTCGGCGTCAAGCATTGAAAACATCTTTAACCCGTATTCACGGTACATCGGCAGTAAAATCTCACAGTCACTGTCGCTTTTAAAAATGTATTTTTTCGATAATTGTTCCCGGATGGGGCGGAATCCGTAGATTTCGCCGTTGCAGACCACTTTGCTGCTTCCGAGCGAAAACGGCTGCATGCCCTCCGGCGTAAGGCCCATGATCGAAAGCCGCTGAAAGCCCAAATATCCTCTTCCCGCGTCCTCGATCCGTTCTCCGTCGGGACCTCGGCGCCCGGTGCATGCGAGGCAGCGGGAGACCTCGCCGCGAGAGATGTTTTTTTCGGTAAAACCGATAATGGTGCACAAACTGGATAACCCCCGATCATTTGGATGAGTTGATTTGTTTATTTTGACAAGGCATTTACAATACGGAAACGCCCCGAAGGGCGTTTTCGTCAGAAAAACAGGTTGATCTTAATGGTTATATTATCTGACGCCGAACAGCAGTTCACCGTAGCTCGGCAGCGGCCAGACGTCGGAAGCGGTAAGGCTCTCGGCCTCGTCACATGCGGCGCGCAGTTTCGCCATAGCCGGGATGACGGTGTCTTTGCAGAACTTTGAGGCCTCGAGCGACTCGGAAATCTCTTTCAGCTTTGCGACTCCGGACTTCAGAGCGCAGCAGCCCTCAAGAATCTCATCGCCGAGTTCGGAGAGTTTTGAAGCGGTCTTGGTCTCGTAACCCGCAGCGCACTTCAAACCCTTTTTCAGTTCGGCTGTCTCGCAAAGCTGAGCGGTGTATCCGCTGACAGCCGGGAGAATGTCTTTGTCGACCATGTCGATCATCGTCAGCGCTTCGATATTGATGACCTTGACGTAGTTTTCGAGGATGATCTCATAACGGGACTTGATCTCGGCTTCGGTATAGACCTTGTGCTGCTTAAAGAGCTTGATGTTTTCTTTTGAAATCAAGAGCGGCAGGCAGTCGGGCGTGGTGCGAAGATCGAGCAGACCGCGCTTTGCGGCTTCCCTGACCCATTCCTCGTCGTATCCGTTGCCGTTAAAGATGATGCGCTTATGCGCTTTGATCTCGGATTTGATCAATTTGTGCAGCGCGCCGGTGAAGTCCTTTGCGCCCTCAAGTTTATCCGCATAGACCCGGAAGGCCTCGGCGACGGCGGTGTTCAGCATGATGTTGGCGCAGGCGATGGAGTTGGCCGAGCCGACCATGCGGAACTCGAACTTGTTGCCGGTGAAAGCGAACGGTGAGGTGCGGTTGCGGTCGGTGGTGTCCTTGGGGAAATGCGGCAGGACGTTAACGCCGATTTCGAACTTGGTCTTGCCTTTTCCGTCATAGGCCTTATCGTTTTCGATCGCATCCAAAATGCCGGTCAGCTCGTCGCCCAAAAAGATCGAGACGATGGCGGGAGGCGCTTCGTTCGCGCCGAGACGGTGATCGTTCCCGGCGCTCGCGACCGAGATGCGCAAAAGGTCCTGATGCTCGTCGACGGCCTTGATGACCGCGCAGAGAATCAGCAGGAACTGGGCGTTTTCAAAGGGGGTGTCGCCCGGTTCGAGCAGGTTCTGCCCTTCGGCGGTGGAAATCGACCAGTTATTGTGCTTGCCGCTTCCGTTGACGCCCGCAAAGGGCTTTTCGTGCAGCAGACAGATCATGCCGTGGCGCTTGGCGATCTTCTGCATCATCTCCATCGTCAGCTGGTTGTGGTCGGTGGCGACGTTGGTGGTCGCAAAAACCGGAGCAAGTTCGTGCTGAGCAGGGGCGACTTCGTTATGTTCGGTCTTGGCCGAGATACCGAGTTTCCACAGCTCCTCGTTCAGGTCCTGCATGTATTCCATAACTTTCTGTTTTAAAGAGCCGAAATAATGATCCTCGAGCTCCTGGCCTTTGGGGGACTTTGCGCCGAACAGCGTGCGTCCGGTGAAAATCAAGTCCTTGCGGCGATCATAAAGTTCTTTCGGAATCAAAAAGTATTCCTGTTCGGGGCCGACGGTCGTTTTGATCGAAGCCGTCGAGTTGCCGAAGAGTTTCAAAATGCGCTGCGTCTCTTTGTCGATGGCCTCCATCGAACGCAGCAGCGGGGTCTTTTTGTCGAGCGCTTCCCCCGAATAGGAACAGAACGCCGTCGGAATGCAGAGGATACCCTCTTTGATAAACGCAAAAGAGGTCGGATCCCATGCGGTGTAGCCGCGGGCTTCGAAGGTGGCGCGCAGGCCGCCGGACGGAAAGCTGGACGCGTCGGGTTCGCCCTTGACCAGTTCTTTGCCCGAGAATTCCAAGATCACGCCGCCGTCGCCGTCGGGAGAGATAAAGCTGTCGTGCTTTTCGGCGGTGATGCCGGTCATCGGCTGGAACCAGTGGGTGAAATGGGTCGCGCCCTTTTCAAGAGCCCAATTTTTCATCGCGTTGGCAACGACGTTGGCGACCGAGAGATCAAGGGTTTTCCCCTCTTTGATCGTCTGTTTAAGAGAGCGGTAGGTCTCCTTCGGGAGACGTGTCTTCATCACCGAATCGTTGAATACCATGCTTCCGAACAGTTCGGAAATCGTTGTCATATCTCATATCTCCTTTTCGATCTAGTAAAAAATAAAAGACAAAGACGCCACAGAAACAATCTGCGGCGCCTTTGCCGTAATATGGGGCAACTATACACCAATTCGAAAATGATGTCAATACCCTTTTTAAAAAAATCCGAGCAGGGCTTGATGCGCGCTTCCCGGAGACGAATGCGGCATCGCGCCGCTCTTCATTCGATCAATGCGGCAGTTACCCGCCGCACCCATATTATATACGGCTTCCATTGCAGGCGTGATTTTCTTTTTAAAACTCTGAAAGTCAGCCGATTTCAACCGAAGATAAAACATCTTGACAATCCGATTTCGACATCATATACTATAAATGTGGACAAAGGCGTTCACCGCGCAGCGGTTAGTTCTGCGCGGGGGCGCTTTTTTTGTTATATGTTTTTGTCCGACTAATTTGTGAGGTTATTTTATGATTCGTGAAGGAGAAGTCCGCATTCCGTCGGGGTGCGCGATCGCCGGCGTCTTCGCCAAGGACGGCACGCCCATCAACGGAGGTAAAATCGTCAAATCGATGACTGTGATGCACGAGCGCTCCAACGGTCTCGGCGGCGGCTTTGCCGGTTACGGCATCTATCCCCAATACGCCGATCTGTATGCATTCCACCTGTTTTATGAAAATCAGGCGGCCAGAGAAGAATGCGAAAAATATATCGATAAAATGTTCGAGGTCGTCAACCTCTCGCGCATCCCGGTGCGAAAAACGCCGAAAATCACCGACGCGCCGCTCATCTGGCGTTATTTTGTCGCGCCCAACCACAACCGCCTTGCCGACAGCGGAATCGACGAGCGCGAATATGTCGCCCGCGCGGTGATCAAGATCAACACCGGTTTCAAAGGCAGTTATGTCTTTTCAAGCGGCAAGAACATGGGCGTTTTCAAAGCGGTCGGCTTTCCCGAGGACGTCGGCGAATATTATCGCCTCGATGAATACGAGGGCTACTGCTGGACCGGCCACGGCCGCTATCCGACCAATACCCCGGGCTGGTGGGGCGGCGCGCATCCGTTCGCGATGCTCGACTATTCGGTCGTACATAACGGAGAAATCTCTTCTTATGACGCAAACCGCCGCTATATTGAGATGTTCGGCTATAAATGCACGCTTTTGACCGACACCGAAGTCATCACCTATATGACCGACTATCTGATGCGCCGGAAAGGCCTTTCACCCAAAGAAGTCGCAAACGTTTTCGCGGCGTCGTTCTGGAGTACAATTTCGCGCATGCCCGAGGCGGAGCGCGACCGCTGCACCCGCCTCCGCATGGCTTTCAGCTCCTTGCTGATCACCGGGCCGTTTTCGATTCTGCTCGGCTATGAAGGCGGTTTGATGGCGCTCAACGACCGACTGAAACTGCGCTCGATGGTCTCCGCCGAAAAGGGCAAGATCGCCTATGTAGCCAGCGAGGAGTGCGCCATCCGCCAGATGGAACCGGACGCCGAAAACATTTATTCTCCCGCCGGCGGCGAACCGTTAATCTTCACCCTCGAAAAAAGTCCCGCCAAGGCGAAGAAATAGGCCCCGCGCCATTCATTGCGGAAAGGAATTGCTGTTATTATGTCGATTGATTTTCAATATCCAGATTTCGAAATTATCCGCGACGACGCGCGCTGCATCCGCTGCCGCGTCTGCGAGCGACAGTGCGCGAACGAAGTGCACTCTTTTCTCGCTGAGGCGGACCGGATGATTGCGGATGAATCAAAGTGCGTCGATTGTCACCGGTGCGTCTCTCTTTGTCCGACAAGGGCTTTAAAAATCGTTAAAAACGAAAACGCTTTCCGCGAAAACGCAAACTGGCAGCCGAGCTTGATCAAGGAGATCTATAAACAGGCGGCGACCGGCGCGGTTTTGCTGTCCTCGATGGGCAATCCTCAGAATCAGCCCGTCTATTGGGATAAAATTCTGATGAACGCCTCACAGGTCACGAATCCGTCCATCGACCCGCTGCGTGAGCCGATGGAGACCCGCGTGTTTCTGGGCAAGAAGACCGCCGAGTTGAAACGCGACAAAAACGGAACTTTGCTGCCGGAACTTTCGCTTCAGCTGGAACTTTCGATGCCGATCATGTTCTCGGCGATGTCCTACGGCTCGATCAGCTACAACGCCCACGAGTGTTTGGCCCGCGCATCCAAAGAACTGGGTACTTTTTATAATACCGGTGAGGGTGGCCTGCACAAGGACTTTTACGCATACGGCCCCAACACGATTGTACAGGTGGCTTCAGGCCGGTTCGGCGTCTATAAAGATTATCTCGAAGCGGGCGCTGCGATCGAGATCAAAATGGGTCAGGGCGCAAAACCCGGCATCGGCGGGCATCTGCCCGGCACCAAAATCGTCGGCGACGTCTCGGCCACTCGTATGATTCCGGTCGGTTCCGACGCCATCTCCCCTGCGCCCCATCACGATATTTATTCGATAGAAGACCTGCGCCAGTTGGTCTATTCGCTCAAAGAGGCCTCGGCTTATCAAAAACCGGTCATCGTCAAGGTCGCCGCAGTCCATAACATCGCCGCGATCGCCAGCGGCATCGCGCGCAGCGGCGCGGACGTGATCGCCATCGACGGCTTCCGCGGCGGCACCGGCGCGGCTCCGACCCGCATCCGAGACAACACCGGCATTCCGATCGAACTCGCGCTTGCCAGCGTCGACGAACGTCTGCGCAAAGAGGGCATCCGCGATAACGTCTCACTCGTGGTCGGCGGCTCGATCCGCTCCAGCGCCGACGTAGTCAAAGCTGTCGCCCTCGGAGCCGACGCGGTCTATATCGCCACTGCCGCGCTGATTGCGCTCGGCTGCCATCTGTGCCGCACCTGTCAGACGGGAAAATGCAACTGGGGCATCGCGACCCAGCGTCCCGAACTGGTACGCCGTCTGAATCCCGATCTCGGCTATAAACGTCTCGTCAACCTGATGAACGCCTGGAACCATGAGATCAAGGAATTCATGGGCAGCATGGGCATCAACTCCATCGAGGCGCTC
>DAOPZJ010000014.1:10545-49562 GCA_035353335.1 Oscillospiraceae bacterium
CCATGAGATCAAGGAATTCATGGGCAGCATGGGCATCAACTCCATCGAGGCGCTCCGGGGCAACCGCGCGATGCTGCGCGGCGTCGGCCTGAACGAAAAAGAGCTCGAGATTCTGGGCATTGCGCATGCCGGGGAGTGAAATTTAAAAGACAAGCTTTCAAATAAGGAGTTTCGTCCTTTCGTATCAAAAAGCATGGCACGCATTTGGCTCCACCATATCGGACGAAACATCCCAACTTCAACGAAAGGTTGGATTTAATAAATGAAGAGAGTATACGTCAACGAAAAATGGTGCCTCGGGTGCCATCTGTGCGAATATAACTGTGCCTTTGCCAACAGCGGCAAGAAGAACATGGCCTTTGCTCTGCGCGACCTGCGTGTCATCAGCCCGCGCATCCGCGTGGAAGAGGGCACGGATATCAGCTATGCGGTCTCCTGCCGCCACTGCGACGAGCCGCTCTGCGTTAAAAGCTGTATCACCGGTGCGCTGACCCGAAAAGACGGGGTCATCTCGATCGACCGCAACAAGTGCGTCGGCTGCCTGACTTGCGTGCTGGTCTGCCCCTACGGTGCGGTCTCACGCGACGAAGAGGGCGCGGTGCAAAAATGCGAACTCTGCCTGAAAAACGGCGGAACACCGGCCTGCGTCTCGGGCTGTCCCAACGGCGCAATCGTCTTTGAAGAACGCTGAGGGAGGATTGACAAATGAACTATGTGATTATAGGCAATTCCGCCGCAGCGGTCGGCTGCATCGAGGGCATCCGCTCGGTCACTTCTGAGGGCAAGATCACGGTGCTTTCCAAGGAACACCACCACACCTATTCCCGCCCGCTGATCTCTTATTATCTATACGGTAAAACCGATCTGCAGCGCATGAAATACCGCCCCGACAGCTTTTATGCCGACAACGGCTGCGAACTCGTGTACGGCGAAGTGACCGGCATCGATGAAAAGGCGGTCACGCTCTCCGACGGCAAAAAAATCCCTTATGATAAATTGCTGGTCGCAACCGGCTCTCGGGCGTTTGTACCGCCGTTTACGGGACTCGACACCGTGCCCGAGAAATATACCTTTATGTCGCTCGACGACGCGCTGGAACTCGAAAAAGTTTTAGATAAAGACAAGACCGTCCTGATTGTCGGCGGCGGTCTGATCGGCTTAAAATGTGCCGAGGGCATCTACGGACGGGTTAAAAAGATCACGATTGCCGATATGGCTCCCCGGGTGCTCTCGAGCATTCTCGACGACGACTCGGCGGCTCCCGTTCAGGAAATGCTGACCGAAAAGGGCATCGCCCTGCGCCTCGGCTGCTCCATCAAGGGCTTTGAAGGAAAAGTGGCTAAGACCGACGGGGACGACATCTCCTTTGACATTTTAGTACTCGCAGTCGGCGTGCGCCCCAATACCGAACCGGTGAAAGATGCGGGCGGTAAAGTCGGACGCGGCATCCTGACCGACCATAAACAGCGCACATCGCTTGAAAACGTCTGGGCGGCGGGCGACTGCACCGAGAGCGATGACATCACCTGCAACCAGAGCCGGATTTTGGCTCTGCTCCCGAACGCCTACCGGCAGGGCGAGACCGCCGGAATCGACATGGCGGGCGGTGATATCTCGTTTGACTGCGCGATGCCGATGAACGCCATGGGACTGCTCGGCATGCACATCATGACCGCAGGCAGCACAACCGGCGATTGCTTTATCGACCGCAGCAACGGATTGAAAAAGCTCTGGTACGGAGACGATCGTCTGAACGGCTTTATCCTGATCGACGATGTCGAGAAAGCGGGCATCTATACTGCGCTGATCCGCGAGCGAAAACCGCTTTCAAGCATCGATTTTGATCTGATCTGCAAACAGCCGTCGCTGCTGTGCTTCTCGAAAAAATACCGGGACGAAAAACTTGCGGGAAAAGCCCGATAATCATAAAAAATCCACCCTGTATTGAAACTTCTCCCCTTTTATGAAAGGATATGATATAATGACAATTGACGCTCAAGGTCTCACCTACACCGAACTCAACGAACTGGTACGCAAGGCCGGCAAAAAATTCGATATCAAAAACGCGCTCGGACAGCGCTTTATCGCAGCGGGCCTCGGAAAAGCCGCGGTCAATATCTACGGCGTGCCCGGCAACGCGCTCGGCGCGTATATGGACGGCGCCGAAGTCACGGTTCACGGCAACGCGCAGGACGCGGTCGGCGACACGATGAACAGCGGCCGCATCATCGTCCACGGCCTTTGCGGCGACACGGTGGGTTATGCCATGCGCGGCGGGGAAATCTACATCAAAGGCAACACCGGCTACCGCGCCGGGGTGCATATGAAACAATACCTCGACAAAAAGCCGATTCTCGTGATCGGCGGCAGAACCGGCAGCTTTTTGGGCGAATATCTTGCGGGCGGCCTGATTATCGTACTGGGGCTTTGCGACCAGGAGCGCATCGTCGGAAACTTTTGCGGCACGGGGATGCACGGAGGTAAGATCATTCTGCGCAAGACCTCTTACGAATCCGTGTTTCCGCCGCAGGTACGCGTCGGAACCGCGGACCTCACCGATGCAAAACCCTACATCGAAAAATACTGCGCCTATTTCGGCGTTGACCCCGCGCCGGTTCTGGCGCGCGAATACGTCGAACTGACCCCGAACTCCTCCAATCCTTATAAAGAGCTATATGTGCAAAACTGAAAGGAGTCCCCGTTATGTCATACACAAAACAGGAGGTCATGGATTTTATCCGCCAGGAGGACGTCAAGTTCATCCGGCTGGCATTCTGCGACGTTTACGGCATTCAAAAAAACGTCTCGATCATGCCCTCGGAGCTGGAGCGCGCCTTTTCGGACGGAATTTCCATTGACGGTTCGGCCATCGATGGGTTCGCCGAGGCCGAGAAGTCCGATTTGTTTTTAAAACCGGACCCGGCAACATTGGCGGTCCTGCCGTGGCGTCCGACACACGGACGGGTCATCCGGGTTTTTTGTGATGTCTTGGATCCGAACGGAACTCCGATCGAGTGCGACTGCCGCTCTTTATTAAAAAAGACGATCAAAGCAGCACACGAAAAAGGTGTCGATTGCCTGTTCGGCACTGAGATCGAGTTTTATCTGTTCAAGACCGGGGAGGACGGCGAAAAGACATTGATTCCTTTCGATAATGCCGGTTATATGGATATCGCACCCGACGACCGAGGCGAAAACGTGCGCCGTGAAATCTGCCTTGCGCTCGAAGAGATGGGAATCACTCCGGAAAGTTCCCGGCACGAGGACGGCCCCGGCCAAAATGAAATCGATTTCCGCTGCGCGGATCCGCTCGCGGCTGCCGACAATGCCGTGACTTTTAAATCCGCGATCCGAACGATTGCCGCCGGCAACGGTCTTTGGGCTTCGTTTGACCCAAAACCCCTGGCCGGAAGAAGCGGCAGCGGCATGCATGTCAATATCTCTTTAAAAAAGAACCGTGACGCTTTTATGGCGGGCGTGATGGCGCATATCTCCGAGCTCTCGGCGTTTTTAAATCCGACCGATAAATCTTATGCGCGCCTCGGCGACCGCAAGGCCCCGCGCTATATCTCCTGGGCGCACGGCAACCGCTCGCAATTGATCCGAATCCCCGAGGACAAAGCGCCCGGGCGCTCCCGCTTTGAACTGCGCTCTCCCGATCCGACCGCAAATCCCTATCTGGCATTTACACTTCTCATTCATGCGGGTCTTGACGGCATCGAAAAGAAGATGACGCTGCCCGAACCGGTGGAACTCGATCTTACCGCCGCTCCCAAGGAACTGACCGATCGGCTGCAAAAATTGCCGGAAACACTTGATAAAGCGAAAAAACTCGCCGCTTCGAGCGAATTCATCCATAGTATTTTGCCCACGCGGCTGCTCAGAGCTTATACCGATTAATTTTTAATCTATTGTTGCCGGGAGGTGAGGTCTTTGCCGGAGAAGCTGCCGTTGAGCGTATTGATTGTCACAGGGTCGTCATCGGCGGCCTCGCTTTTGAGCGGTCTTTTGCCCGGCGACGCCTTTTCCCCGATCATCTCCTGCGGTAACGCCGGACAATGCAGGCGGCTGCTCTCTTCCCAACAGTTCGACATGATTCTCGTCGACACACCGCTCACCGACGAATTCGGGACACAATTGGCCTTGGAACTCGTCGAAAACCGTTTCTGCAGCGTCATTCTTCTCGTCAAGAACACCTCGTTCGATCAGGTGACAGGGCAGGTAGAGGACAGCGGCATTTTAACCGTACTCAAACCGACCACCCGCGACGAACTCTATCGCGCTGTCAAACTCGCCGCCGCGACGCGGTCGCGACTGCTCAACGCCGAACGTCAGACCGTCTCACTCAAGGAAAAAATGGATGAAATCCGCCTAATCAACCGTGCGAAGTGGGTGTTAATCTCCAAGATGAACATGAGTGAGCCCGACGCCCACCGTTATATCGAAAAACAGGCCATGGACACCAGAACCCCGCGCGTCGCCATCGCCCAGTCGGTGTTAAAAAAATTTAATCAAACCTGACGCCGGAGGATATTTATGAGCGCCTGTTTTATCGCCAATATCCGCATCAAAGGCCCGGCTGAATATCAAAAACATCTTGACGGCAAGCCGCCGTCCGTGACGGTGTTAAGCCGTTTTTGAAAAATATAAAGGCCGTTATCTCACCATCGACGACTGCCCGGAAGTCCTGGAAGGTAATTGGAATTATACGCAGCTGGTATTGATCGAATTCCCCTACAAAAACTCTCTTCACGACTGGTATTAATCGGAGGAATATCAAACTCTGTTAAAATATCGGCTTGCCGCTTCTGACTGCGATACCATCACTGTAAATGGAAATTCCCTTAAAATTCGGGAATTTGAGTGATTTTTGAAAAAACGCTTGACATCTTAAGCCGTATATGTTAAAATAACCGAGCAAATCGCGAAGCAGGGCAATTTTTGTCCTCACCTTTTCGACAGATGCCGAAAGGTTCCGAAGGGATTTAAATCCCGCGGGATTCAATAGAATTCCGCTGCCATTCACCGATTGTGGCACACAGGCATGGACGATTTTGTATTGTCCGTGTATTTTTTTCTATCAGGGTTTGGAGGTGCATATACCATCGCAACGAAAGAATTGCAAATCAACGAAGCCATTAACGACCGTCAGATCCGCGTGATCGGAGCGGACGGCGCACAGCTGGGCGTAATGTCCGCCGCTGCTGCCCGTGAACTCGCCTATGACAAAGATCTCGATCTGGTCAAGATCTCGCCGAACGCCGATCCGCCCGTGTGCAAAATCATGGACTACGGCAAGTATCGCTTTGAACAGACAAAGCGCGAAAAAGAGATCAAAAAGAACCAGCACATCATCGAAATCAAAGGCATGAGCCTGAGCTTGAAGATCGACACCCACGATTTCGAGACCAAAGCAAGACAAGTATGCAAATTCCTCGACGGCGGAGATCGGGTCAAGGTCTCCATTCGCCTGCGCGGCCGCGAAATGACGCACATCGACATCGGCATCGAGGTCATGAACCGCTTTGCCGAGACTTGCGCGGGTTCGGGCACGGTCGATAAACCACCCAAGCTCGAGGGTCGTTTCATATACATGTTCCTCTCGCCCAAAACAGCGAAATAATCGCCGGGGCAAAATAATCGTTTCGGCGAAATAATCAAAAGCGGCTGTCGCCGCTAAAATTCGGAGGGTTTAAAATGCCAAAGCTCAAGTCACATTCCGGCGCTTCCAAGCGTTTCAAAATGACCAAGAACGGTCTGGTCAAGCGCTCGCACGCCAACCGCAGACACATTCTAAACAAGAAGACCACCAAGCTCAAGAGAGGTCTTCGCAAGGCGGAGTACGTCGACAAGACCAACGCCGGAGCGGTCAAAAAGCTGCTGCCCTACTCATAATGAATTCGGAGGAATAAAATCATGGCAAGAGTTAAAGGCGGGCTGATCTCCCGCAAAAAGAAGAACAAAGTCATCCATTCCGCGAAAGGGTACTTCGGCAGCAAACATTCCAAGTTCCATACCGCAAAACAGGCGGTCATGAAATCCGGGCAATATGCCTATGTCGGCCGCCGTCTGAAAAAACGCGATTTCCGCTCGCTCTGGATTGCCCGCATCAACGCAGCCTGCCGTGCCGACGGAATGAATTATTCGACATTCATGAACGGTTTGAAAAAAGCCGGCATCGAACTCAACCGCAAGATGCTCGCGGAACTCGCCGTCAGCGACGCCCAGGCGTTTGCCGGACTCGTCGAGACCGCGAAGAGCGGCACGGTCAAAGAAGTCGCTTTGGACCTGAAGCCGGTCGAAAAGAAAGCGGCTCCCGTTAAGAAGGCCCCCGCAAAGAAGGAAACCGCCAAAGAGACCCCGGCCGAAAAACCGGCAGCGACAAAGAAACCCGCAGCGGCCGCAGCATCAAAAAAGCCGGCGGCAGTCGGCGAGAAAAAACCCGCAGCATCCAAAAAATCCGCTTCGGCGACCGGCGAAAAAAAGCCCGCAGCAGCCAAAAAACCTGCGGCGGCCACCGACAAAGCACCCGCCAAAAAGACCCCGGCAAAGCCGAAGACCGAAACCGCATCCAAGTAACCGAATAAAAGCTGTGCACGCCTCGCGCGTGCGCAGCTCTTTTGTTATTGCAGCATGAAAATCACATCAACGAAAAACGATACAATCAAATTTGCGCTGTCGTTGAAAAACGATGCCAAAATACGCATTCAAAACGGCCTTTGTTTTGCGGAAGGCCTGCGTTTATGTGCCGAAGCGGTCGCTTCGAACCGTGCAAAAACGTTGTTTTTCACTCCCGCATTCGCTGAAAAGCACCCTGAGTTTATTCTCTTTGAAGAGCATACCGTTTGTAATAAAACCGTTTTCGAACAAACCGTTTGCGAACAAACCGTTTGCGAACGGGTCGAGATCAGCGGCAACGTCGCACAAACGATCTCGGATGTCCAAAATCCGCAAGGCGTCTTTTGCCTGTGTGATACAAACGGCCTGAAACGTCCGGTCAATCAAATTTCGGGCGGCAAAATCTTAGCGCTCGAACACATCTCCGACCCGGGCAATCTTGGTACGATTTTACGCACGGCAGAAGCGTTCGGGGCAGACGGTATTTTATTGTCTGCCGACTGCGCGGACGTGTTTTCGCCGAAAGTGCTGCGCGCCGGAATGGGTTGTTCGTTCCGCCTGCCGATTTACGAGAGCGCAGATTTCCCGCTCGATCTGAAAACGCTCCGCGAAAAGAGCTTCGCGGTATACGGCGCTATGTTGTCTGATGGTGCGGTTTCGGTCACGGAGCTAAAAACCCCCGCTGACTTCGTGCTGATTGTCGGCAACGAGGCAAACGGCATCACTTCCGAAACGGCGCAGGTTGTCACACCGGTTATCATCCCGATGAAAGGGCGGGCCGAGTCGCTGAACGCCGCCTCTGCAGCCTCGATTTTGTTGTGGGAACTGTTCGGGAAATGACGCGGGAACAAATCTGCGCGGTCTGGACGGCACTCAGCTGCGGCATCCCCTCGGTGCAGGCGGCTAAACTTTATTTTGATTTCGGCAGTTTCGAAGAAATTTATAAAAACCGCGAACAAATCCGAAAACCGGTGAATTTCGCGGCAAAATATGCTATAATGGCTGCCGAGGAAATCGCCCGGACCTGTGAAAAGCATGGCTTCGGCATCCTCCCATACGGCAATCCGCTGTTTCCGAAACGCCTTTTGCGCATCAAAAATCCTCCTGCGGTGTTATTTTATCGGGGGAATGAGCAATCTTTTCAGCGTCTGAACGACGCACCTGCCCTCGCAGTGGTCGGCACCCGAAATATGACTCCCTTCGGCCGAAAAATTGCCGCAGAAATCGCAGGCGAGCTTGCCGCGGCGGGCGTCACAATCGCCAGCGGGATGGCTTTGGGCATTGACACGGTTGCCCACGAAAGCGCGCTCAAAGCCGGCGGTTTCACGGTCGCGGTCTGGGGCGGCGGACTTTTCAAACTCTTCCCCGCCGAAAATACCCGTTTGGCTGAAGTCATCGCAGAAAACGGCCTGATTCTGACCGAATACCCGCCTGAAACCCATGCGACCAAGTATACCTTCCCGACCCGTAACCGGATCGTCTCGGGGTTGTCCGACGGGGTATTCGTCGCCGAAGCCAGAGAAAAAAGCGGCGCGCTGATTACCGCGAAATGCGCGATGGAACAGAACCGCCCGGTGTTTGCGGCGATGACCGATTACAGCCGCAACGGCGCGGCGGAAATCTGCGACCTGTTTGCGGAAGGCGCAATCCCCGTCACAAACGCTCACAACATCTTAAAAGCATTGAACGCTTCTTTAAAAACCAAATTGAAACTTCCCGAGCCGAATCAGCTGAAGCTGAATCTGATGCCCGCTCCCGAACCCGAAATCACCGACCCGGTGCTGCTGCAGCTGAATAACGGCGCGCTGACGGTCGACGAATTATCAGATCGCACAGGACTTGACGCACGCTCGTTGATCACAAAGCTTGCTCAGTTGGAGATGGACGGCCTTGTGACAGCCCTTCCGGGCAGAAAATATCAGCGCACTTAAATTTTGATTTTTACCTCGTGAAAGGACGGTTATAAAAATTGGCAAAACTCGTCATCGTCGAGAGCCCGGAAAAGGGCCGAACGATCCAGGGCTTTTTGGGCAAGGATTTCACCGTTATCGCCTCCAAAGGCCACATCCGCGACCTTCCGAAAGGCAAGCTCGCCGTCGATCTGGAACATGATTTTACCCCCGACTATATCGAAATGCCCGATAAAAAGGCCGTCATAAAAGCGCTCAGGGACGCCGCCAAAGACAGCGATTTTGTCTTTCTCGCAACCGACCCGGACCGTGAGGGTGAGGCTATTTCGTGGCATCTTGCCAAGGTATTAAAACTCGACGAGAAGGCCTCCCGCAGGATTTGTTTCAACGAGATTACCCGCCATGGCGTCAAAGAGGGCATGGCAAATCCGCGAGTAATCGACGCAGACCTTGTTGATGCCCAACAGACCCGCCGGATTTTAGACCGCATCGTCGGCTACAAACTCAGCCCGTTTTTATGGCAAAAAGTCAAACCGGGGCTTTCGGCAGGCCGTGTCCAGTCAGTCGTCGTACGCCTGATTGTCGAGCGCGAACGTGAAATCCGCGCCTTTGTCCCCGAAGAATACTGGATTATCGAGGCGCTTCTCTCCGAAAAAGGAACCGAATTTAAGGCGAAATTTTTCGGTGATAAAAACGGTGAATTGAAACTGCCTGACAAAACAGCAGCGGACAGGGTCATTGCGGCTTGTAAGAAGGTCCCTTTCACCGTCACCGGCGTCAAGACCACCAAGCGGACCAAGCGCCCCGCTCCGCCGTTCACGACATCAACCTTGCAGCAGGATGCCTCCCGCCGTTTGGGCATGCGCTCTGAACGTACCATGCAGATTGCCCAAAAACTCTATGAGGGCATCAATGTCGCGGGCATCGGCGAAACCGGTTTGATCACCTATATGAGAACCGACTCCCTGCGTGTCGCTGACGAAGCGGCCAAAGCGGCAGAGGATTATATCACCGGCGCTTACGGGAAAAATTATCTGCCCGAAAAGCGCAATATCTACAAAGCTAAGAACGCGCAGGACGCGCACGAGGCCATCCGCCCGACCACACCCGATCTGACCCCCGAGCGTGTCAAGAGTTCCCTCACGCCCGAGCAGTTTAAACTTTATAAGCTCATTTGGGAACGTTTTATGGCCAGCCAGATGGCGGCCTGCATCCAAAACCTCGTCGCGGTCGAACTCGAGAGCGCCGGATATGTCTTCAAAGCTAACGGCGTAAGCGTTCTCTTTGACGGCTTCACCGCACTCTATGATATCTCAAACGACGAAAAAGAGGAAAACGCGGCATTGCTGCAAAACCTCTCGGAGGGCGATAAACCCGCTTGCGAAGACATCACAGGCGAGCAGAAATTCACTCAGCCGCCTCCCCGCTACAACGAAGCCTCATTGATTGCGATCATGGAAGAAAAGGGTATCGGCCGCCCGAGCACTTACGCCCCGATCATCTCCACGATTTTAAAGCGCGAATATGTCGAGCGCGAAGCCAAGAACTTCAAACCCACGACTTTAGGCGAAGCGGTCACGCAGCTGCTCGAGGAAAAATTCCCAAAGATAGTCGACGTAGGTTTCACCGCCGACATGGAAGGACAGCTCGACGAAATCGAGTCCGGCGGCAACGAGATGGTTCCGACCCTTGGAAAATTTTACGGCGAATTCGCAAAAACTCTCACAGACGCCGCCGACAGCATGAAGGGTCAGCGCGTCAAACTGCCCGATCCCGAGAGCGAAGAGATCTGCGGGAATTGCGGCCGCAAGATGGTCATCAAGACCGGCCGGTTCGGGAAGTTTTTGGCCTGCCCCGGCTACCCGGAATGCAAAAACACCAAGCCCTTTCAAAAGAAAACCGAGGGCATCTGCCCGTTGTGCGGCAAAGCGCTCGTCGAACGCGAAAGTAAAAAGGGCGCAAAATATTACGGCTGCACGGGTTACCCCGACTGCAAGTTCATGACCTGGGATGAGCCCATTCCCGATAAGTGCCCCCAGTGCAATACTCCGATGTTCCGCAAAAAGGGCAGAGGCGCCAAGGTCTATTGTGTCAAAGAGGGCTGCGGTTATGAGAAGGCAGGCAGCACCCGCAAGTCAAAAGAGGAAAAACAGGAAACCGTATAACCGTAGGGGGTGTGTGCATGCGCTTGACCGTGATCGGCGGAGGATTGGCCGGATGCGAAGCGGCGAACGCCGCGGCAAACCTCGGCGTCAAGGTTAACCTCTTCGAGATGAAGCCCGCCTCTTTTTCCCCGGCGCACAAAAACCCCGATCTTGCGGAACTCGTCTGTTCCAATTCGCTCAAAGCCGAACGCATCGACAGCGCGGCGGGCCTTTTAAAAGAAGAAATGCGCCGAATGGGCTCGGTCGCGATGCAGGCAGCCTTAACCTGCCGGGTGGAGGCGGGCGGCGCGCTTGCGGTCGACCGCAGTCTGTTTTCAAAAGAAGTCACCCGCCTGATTGAGCAAAATCCCAATATCACGATTCACCGGGAACGAGTCGATCAAATCCCCCAAGGCACCTGCGTGATTGCGGCAGGTCCTTTATGTGACGGCAAGCTCGCCGAAGCCATTAAAACTCTTTGCGGCGACGGTCTTTCGTTTTTCGACGCGGTCGCCCCAATCGTAACCGCCGATAGCGTGGATCTTTCAAAGGCGTTTTTTGCCTCCCGATACGGAAAAGGCGGCGACGATTATCTGAACTGCCCGATGAATAGAGAACAATATGAGGCCTTTTGGGATGCGCTTGTCCATGCCGAAACCGCCCCGCTGCACGAGTTCGACCAAAACCCCACCGTCTACGAGGGCTGCATGCCGGTCGAGGTGCTCGCAAAGCGCGGCAAAGACGCGATTCGGTTCGGCCCCCTAAAACCCGTCGGACTCAATGACCCGAACACCGGACACCGCCCCTGGGCAGCCATCCAACTGCGCGCCGAAAACCGTGAAAAGACGCTGTTTAACCTTGTCGGCTTTCAAACGAATCTCAAATTCCCCGAACAAAAGCGGATCTTTTCGATGATTCCCGGCCTCGAACACGCGGAATTTATGCGTTACGGGGTCATGCACCGAAACACCTTCATCGACTCCCCGCGTCTCTTGAATTCCGACCTGTCGCTTAAAACTCATCCGGACATCTTTTTTGCAGGACAACTCAGCGGGGTCGAGGGTTACACCGAATCCGCGATGTGCGGCATTTTAGCCGGGTACAACGCCGCCGCAAAATTGCTGGGAAAACCCCCGAAAATTCTGCCGCACCACACGATGAGCGGCGCTTTGATTGGCTATATCACCGACCCATCGGTCATCAATTTTCAGCCCATGGGGGCAAATTTCGGAATTTTGCCGGGTTTAGACACTGAGATCCGCGACAGACGCATGCGTTATGCGGCATTCTCGGACCGGGCACTCAAGGAGGACTTCACATGAAAATCTTGCTGGACTGTTTCGGTGGCGACAACGCACCCGATGAAGTCATCAAAGGAGCGCGCGCCGCTTGCGACGAATTCGGTTCGCAGATCATTTTGGTTGGCGATAAAAGCGCCGTCGCCGAGGCCTCCCAACGGCTGTCCGTTTCGCTGAAGGGCATGGACGTCGCCCACGCTTCCGGGATCTTTGATATGGACGAGGATCCGCGTGACATCGTCAAAGGCAAACCCAACAGCTCGATGGCTGTCGGCTTGAATATGCTCGCCGCCGGAGAGGGCGACGCGTTTATTTCCGCGGGCAGCACCGGTGGGCTCGTGATGGGTGCATCATTGCTCGTCGGGCGCATCGAAGGCGCAAAACGCCCCGCGCTTGCCGTGGCAATCCCGCATCCGCAGGGCTGTTATCTGCTGCTCGACGCGGGCGCGAATCTCGAATGCCGCCCAGAACACCTGCGCCAGTTTGCGGTGATGGGTTCCGCTTATCAGGAAAAGGTCTTTTCGGTTCGTAATCCGCGCGTCTGCCTGGTCAATGTCGGCAAAGAGGAAAACAAGGGTACTCCGATTGTACGTGAAGCCTTCGAGATGTTAAAGGAAATAAAAAACATCAATTTCTGCGGCAATGTCGAGGCACGGGAACTCCCGGTCGGCGGCTGCGACGTCGCGGTGGCCGACGGCTTCACGGGAAACATGATTTTAAAACTCTCCGAGGGACTTGCCGGGATGTTGTTCAAAGAGGTTAAAAAGATCTTTTTGGCCACTTCGCGCACCAAGATCGCCGCAGCACTGGTCACTAAGCAATTCCGTGATATGGCGGGCCGCTTCGATTACTCCGAATACGGCGGCACCCCTCTGCTCGGTATTGCAAAGCCGGTCATCAAAGCCCACGGCAGTTCCCGAGCCGACGCTTTTAAGAACGCCATTAAAAAGGCGGAACTTTATGCAGGTACCGGTGTTATCGAGGATATTGCTTCAAAAATCATTTAACGTCGGCTTGACGATGCTTTAAGAGCGCCATTAAAAAAGCGGAGCTTTACGCAGACACCGGTATAATCGAGGATATTGCTTCAAAATCATATAGACATTGCAGGAGCGAACTATGTTCGGTCGCCCGTCAGGCTCGGACATTAAGCGTCCATCGAAATTACAAAAATGTTTTCTAATGCGAGCGAACAAAGTTCGCCCCTACATTGGATAGATCCGAAGATTTTCGGACGATAATCGAGCTCTGTCTACACTTCATAAAACCGAAAGGACATCGAAATGGATTTTTATCCCGAGGATTTTGAACAGCGGCTTTGTCACCGCTTCAAGGATCGCTCCCTGCTGATTACCGCGCTCACGCATTCGTCGTGCGCTTACGAGAGCAGCAAAGACACGGTCTGCAACGAGCGCCTTGAATTTTTAGGCGACGCGGTATTGGACTTTGTGGTCGGGGAGGCCATTTTCCGCCGTTTTCCCGACATGGACGAGGGCGGCATGACCGAGATGCGCGCCGCCGCCGTTTGTGAAAAAGCCCTTGCGGAGTATGCCAAGCAGCTTGAACTGGGTCGATACATCCTCCTCGGCAGAGGAGAGGAAGCCGCCCACGGCGAGCGCAGGCCATCGATTCTGTCCGACGCTTTTGAAGCGATCGTCGCGGCCGTCTATCTCGATTCGGGGCTCGAATGTGCATCGAACTTTATACTGCCCTTTGTCGGCAAACATCTGGTTAAGAGCAAGCACGGCGTTCTGCAGGATTATAAAACCGCACTGCAGGAGATTGTTCAGCGCAATAAAGGCGAGATTTTATCTTATGAACTCGTGACCGAAGAGGGCCCGTCCCACGACAAGACCTTCACGATGTCGGTGCTGCTCAACTCCAACGTCATCGGCACCGGCACCGGAAAGACCAAAAAGGAGGCGGCGCAGAACGCGGCAAAAGAAGCGCTCGGGCTGATGGGCGTGCTGTGAAACACGGTACTGTCGCAATCTTTGTCCCGAACGCCGGATGCAAACACCGCTGCAGCTTCTGCGACCAGTCGGCCATCACTTCGGTAAAAACCCTCCCGACCGCCGAGAGCGTAAAAGAGACGCTGAACGGCGTAACGGGTGAGGGATATGAAATCGCATTTTTCGGGGGAAGTTTTACGGCTGTCCCCCGTGTTTATATGCTTGAACTTTTAACCGCCGCCAAGCCCTTTTTAGACGGCAAAAAGTTCACCCGAATCCGCATCTCCACCCGCCCCGACGCCATCGGCGATGATATGCTTGAAATTTTAAAAAACTATCAGGTCGGCATCATCGAACTCGGCGCACAGAGCACCGACGACGAGGTGTTAGCCGCCAATCTGCGCGGTCACGCCGCGCGCGATATTTTTAATTCCGCCGAAAAGATCAAGCAGGCGGGTTTTGAACTCGGTTTTCAAATGATGACCGGTTTGTATCGTTCCAATCCGCAAAAAGACCTGAAAACCGCCGATGATCTGCTCTCGCTGAATCCCGACTGCATGCGCGTCTACCCCACTGCCGTCTTTGCCGATACCCTGCTTGAAACGCTGTGGAAGGGCTGCGAATACCGCCCCCAAACGGTGGATGAAGCGGTGGAAATCTGCGTTCAAATCTTTGAAAAGACGATCGATAAAAATGTCCCGATCATTCGCATGGGCTTGCATGCCGATTTCGCTCCCGACGCAGAACCTCTTGCCGGAGCGTTTCACCCGGCGTTCGGAGAGCTTGTAATCGGCGAATATTTCTTTCGCAATCTCCGCAAAGCACTGGAAAAAAGGCCCCCGATGCGCTATAATGTCTTTATTGCGAGAGGAATGCGCTCGGCAGCCGCCGGGCAGCATCGCAAAAACCTGCTGCGGTTTGCGCAACTCGGATATAATATCCGCCTGACCGAGGCCGATGAGTTGCCGCGGTATGATTTTTCAATTGAGGATTAAACTAACCCTTCGAAAGGACGTTTCAAAGCATGTTCTTAAAGTCCGTCGAGATGTTCGGCTTCAAGTCGTTCCCCGAACGCACACGCCTTAGTTTTCGCCAAGGCGTGACTGTTGTGGTCGGGCCGAACGGCTGCGGCAAAAGCAACATCAGCGACGCGATCCGCTGGGTGTTCGGTGAACGCTCTTCTAAAGCGCTGCGCAGCAAAAAGATGGAGGACGTCATTTTTCTTGGTACCTCCGACCGCCCCGCTTCGGGACTTGCCGAAGTCTCCCTGACCCTTGATAATTCCGATCGTTCGCTTGATCTCGACGAAGATGAGGTCTGCGTCACCCGCCGTATCTACCGCAGCGGCGAGACCGAGTACTTAATCAATAAAAAACCCGTCCGCCTTGCGGACTTATTAGAGATGTTCATGGATACCGGACTCGGGCGCGACGGCTATTCGCTGATCGGACAGGGCAAAATTGCGGAAGTCGTCTCGGCCAAGAGCGAGGAGCGCCGCGAGATTTTTGAGGAAGCCGCCGGTATCTCCAAACACCGTTTCCGCCGCGAAGAGGCCGAGCACAACCTCGAAAGGGCCGGTGAAAACCTCGTGCGCCTCACCGACATCGCGGGCGTTTTGGAAGCGCGCATCGAACCGCTTCGCATCGAGGCCGAGAAAGCCAAGCAATATCTGGCGCTCTCCGCCGAAAAGACCGGGCTTGAACTCGGCGTCTGGCTGAACACGATTCAAAAAAGCGAGGCCGCCGTCAAAAAATGCGAGGCCGACGAAGAGACCGCCAAAGCGCAGGCCGCCGAGAGCGAGATCGAGAGCCGAAAAGCCGAACAAGCCATTCAGGATGTCTTTAATGATTCCCAGACCTACATATTGAAAATCGATTCTCTGCGCCGCGAGACCGACACCCACAGCGCCGAGATTTCAGACTGCCGTTCCAAAATCGAGATTGCCAAGGGCGACAGCGCCCACCGTCAGTCCGATATCGCCCGTATTACCGGGCAGCAAAAGCAGCTCGAACAAACTATCGGTGACAGCGGCACATTCAAGGCCGAGAGCAAGAAACAGATCGAGGAAAAAGAAACCCAATGCAAAGCTCTTGAAAACGGTATTGCCGAAACCGAGGCTGCGATTGCTAAATTAAACTCCGAGACCGGAGGCGCGGAAAAGCGCTTTACCGAGCTGTTCGCCGAGATAGAGACCGCGTCCCAAAAGGTCAACGACCTCAAGATCGCACAGATACAACTCAAATCCAATATCGAACAAGCCGAACAGCGGCTTGCCGAACACCGCGAGGCGCTTGATACGCGCACCCCGCAGCTGGCGGAAGCCCGCGAGGAAGCCAAGTTTCTGGCTGAGGACAGCGCCCGCATCACCGCCGACATCACCAAATGCCGCAACAGCCGCGAAGGGCTCGTTTTAAAGCTCGAAAACCTGCGTGCCAAACAGGACGGCACCCGCGAAAGCATCGGCCGTCTGGAAGTCGAAATCGGACAAGCCCTGCATAAAGCACAGACCCTCGAAGAAATGGAACAACAGATGGAGGGTTACGGCGGCGCGGTCAAAGCGGTGCTCGAAAGCCGTTCTTTAAAGGGCATCTGCGGCGTTGTCGGGCGGCTGATCACAGTTCCCGAACAATACGCCACCGCAATTGAAATCGCCCTCGGCGGTGCTTTGCAGCACATGATCACCGATGACGAACAGCAGGCCAAGTATGCAATCAACTTTTTAAAGCAGAATAATTTAGGCCGCGCCACCTTTTTACCGGTCAGCGCCGTCACGGGTGATCTATTGCCCGAGGGCGAATTCATGGGCAAAAACGGGTATGTGGGCATCGGCGCGCAACTGATTCAATATGACATAAAATATACTGGTGTCATGCGCCGCCTGCTCGGCCGCACCGCTGTTTTCGAAGACCTTGACAGCGCGCTTGCCGCCGCAAAACAGAACGGTTACAAATACCGCATCGTCACGCTGGATGGACAGGTCGTCAACTCCGGCGGTTCCCTGACCGGCGGATCGCTCGGCAAAGGCAGCGGCGCGCTCTCACGCGGCAACCAGATCATGACGCTGCGCGAAACCGCAGCCAAATTCAAAAAGCAGAGCGACACGCTCAAATCAGACCTCGAAGCGCTTGCGCCGGAAGTCACCGCTGCCCAACGCGCGGTGGATACCCAAGCCGAGACCATCACGGGGTTGTCCGAGGAAAAAGTGCGCATCGATCTCTCGCTCACCTCGGCACAGCGCCAACAGGACGAACTCTCCGAGCTGATCGCCAACAGCAAAGTCGCTGTCAAAAACCTCAACAAACAGCTCGAAACCGATAAAAAAGCCCTTATCTCTTCCGATTCCGCACTCGAGACGGCGTCCAAACACCTCGACGAAAAGACCGCCGAGAGCCGCGCGCTCTCCGAGGGCAGAACCGACTTTTTCACCCGCCGCGAGGCATTACTCGCTGAAATCGCCGATAAAAAGCTCAAAATCGCCGAGAACCGCAAGGACATCGGCATCCTTGAAAGCGGCATCGCAGTGGCGGGCGAGGACGTAAAAGCCAAGGCCGAACAGATCGCCGCGCTCGAATGCGAAAAGAGCGCCATTGAATCCGCTGAACAAACCGGTATTCAAACGATATCTGCACTTGACAAGCGAATTGCGGAGCTGACCGACAAAGTCAACGGCATCACCGAGCGCATCAACGCCACGATCGCCCTGCGCGAGACCACCGAGCGCCGCATGAGAGAGGCGCGTGAATCCGAACGGGCGATTATGACAAGGCGCGAAGCTCTTGTCGCCGAACAGGCCCGTTTGCAGGAGCGCCGATTGACCGCCCAGCGCGATTTCGATTCCACGGTTGCCCGACTGATGGACGAATATGGTCTGACCCGCTCCGAGGCCTCTAAAAAGGCCAGCCCGATTCAAAATTTGGGCGAAGCCAATAAAACACTTTCAAAGCTGCGCGAAAAAATCCGCGCGCTCGGCAGCGTCAACACCGGCGCGGAACAGGAATACGCCGAGGTCAGCAAGCAGTATAACGATCTCAAAAAACAGATCGATGATATTGAAAAATCCCGCGAAAAATTGCGCAATCTGATCACCGAATTGAACGCGACCATGACCGGGATGTTTGAAAAGACTTTTGCGGAAATAAATAAACAGTTCTCCGCTGTCTTTTCACAGCTGTTCGGCGGCGGACGCGCGGAATTGCTGCTCGAAGACCCCGGGCATGTGCTCGACTGCGGCATCGAGATCAAGGCTCAGCCGCCGGGCAAGAGCATCAAAAATCTTGAACAACTCTCAGGCGGCGAGCAGTCGTTTTTGGCCATTGCCATTTATTTTGCGATTTTAAAAGTCAAACCGTCGCCGTTTTGCCTGCTCGACGAGATTGAAGCGGCTCTCGATGAAGTCAACGTCCGCCGTTTTGCTGAATATCTCGCGGCAATGTGCGGCAATACTCAATTTATCGTCATCACCCACCGCCGCGGCACAATGGAGATCGCCGACACCCTCTACGGTGTCACGATGCGCCAGGCCGGACAGACCGGCGGTATCTCCAAAATCATCGAGCTCAACATCACCGACGTCGAGCAGAAGTTGGGCATCAAGATTTGATTATTTATAAGGAACCGTCTTAACCGTTTCGATGTTTTTTTCGCTTCACCATTGCATCATAGAAAGGTATAAATCATGGGACTCTTCTCCAATCTGAAAAAGACGCGCGAGTCGTTCGCGCAGAAGCTTGCGGCAGTCTTCGGCGCAAAAGCTGAGATCAACGACGAGCTTTACGAGGAACTTGAAGACGCGCTGATCACCGCCGACGTGGGTGCGGTCTGCGCCGCCAAAATCACCGATGAGCTCAGCCAAAAGGTACGCAAAGACCGCCTGAAAACGCCCGATGAAGCGAAAACAGCGCTGCGTGAGATCATCGCGGACATGCTCTCGGGCAAAAACGATATGAAGCTGACTACTAAGCCGTCGGTCATCATGGTGATCGGCGTCAACGGCGCGGGCAAGACGACCTCCATCGGCAAAATGGCGGCAAAATATCAGGCGCAGGGCAAAAAGGTCATCGTCGCGGCAGCAGACACTTTCCGCGCTGCGGCCATCGAACAACTCGAAGTATGGACGCAGCGCGCCGGGGTGCAGATCATCAAACAGCAGCAGGGCAGCGACCCTGCGGCGGTTCTTTTCGACGCCATTACGGCGACGACCGCCCGTGAAGCCGATATCTTAATCTGCGATACCGCAGGCCGTCTGCACAATAAAAAAGACCTGATGGACGAACTTGAAAAGATGGGGCGCATCGTAAAGACTCGCCTGCCGAACGCAGACGTCGAAACGCTGCTTGTCCTCGACGGCGTGACCGGCCAAAACGCGGTCAATCAGGCGCGTGAATTTTCCAAAACCAACGAGATTACCGGCATCGTGCTGACCAAACTCGACGGAACCGCAAAGGGCGGAATCGTGATCCCGATCCGCGCCGAACTCGGTCTTCCCGTCAAGTTTATCGGCGTCGGCGAAAAAATCGAGGATCTTCGCGAATTCGACCCCGCCGAGTTCGCCGCAGCGTTGTTATGAGAATATACCTCGCAACCGGAAACCCCGGCAAAGCCCGTGAATTTGCCGATCTGTTCGCCGCATATGATATTGAGATCGCCGTTCCGGAAATTATGCCCGATGTTGACGAAAACGGTGCGACTTTCGCCGAAAACGCCCGAATCAAAGCTCAAGCCCTTTTTGATCTCATCGGTGAAAACGTGATCGCCGACGACAGCGGACTCTGTGTCGACGCGCTCGAGGGCAGACCGGGGATCTATTCCGCCCGTTATGCAAAACCCGGCAAACGGCGTTTAAAAATACTTGAAGAATTGAAAGACGTTCCGCCGGAAAAGCGAACCGCGCGTTTTATCTGCGCCTTGTGCTTCATTGAAAAGAGTGGTAAAATGACAATATGTGAAGGTGCCTGCGAGGGACATATCATCGACCGCTCCCGCGGCACGAACGGTTTCGGCTACGACCCGATATTTCAACCTATTGAATTTGATAAGACTTTTGCCGAATTGAGCCGGGACGAAAAAAACCAAATCAGCCACCGTGCCGCTTCCGTCAGAAAATTAATGGACAAATGCGCCAGAACCGGGGAGGTAATAGGATGAATTCCAAAGAACGCGCGCAGCTGCGGGCTGCGGCAAACACCATCGAGACCATTTTGCAGATCGGCAAGGGCGGCATTGTCGAAAACGTGGTCACGCAGGTCAACGACGCGCTTGAAGCGCGCGAATTGATCAAGGGCTGCGTGCTCGAGACCGGCCCGCTTACGGCAGCGGAGGCGGCATCCGTCCTGGCGGAAAAGACAAACTCCGAGGTCATTCAGGTCATCGGCCGCCGGTTTGTTTTATACCGTAAGAAAAAGGACAAATGAGATGTCGGGAACCGGAATTTTCGGCGGCAGCTTCGACCCGGTTCACGAAGGACACCGCAAACTTGCGCTTGTAGCGGTCAAAGAACTCGGTCTTGACCGTTTAATCGTGCTTCCGGCGGCAAACTCCCCCTTCAAAGTCGGTCAAAAACATGCATCCGATGCAGACCGCCTTGCCATGTGCAAACTGGCTTTTGCCGATCACCCCCAAATCGAAGTCAGCGACCTCGAACTTGTGCGCGGCGGCGTGAGTTATACCTATTTGACTTTAAAAGAGTTCGCGAATCCGGGCAAAAAATTATACTTATTGACCGGTGCCGACGCGTTTTTAACGGTTCAAGATTGGAAATACGCTCCGCTGATCGCGCAGGATGTTTTTTTCGTCGGCGTCTGCAGGAGCGGCGATGAACAGGAAAATTTGAAAAAACATGCCGATTTTCTTCAGGCGCTCGGCTTTTCGGTCCGCTTAATGCCGTTCGAGCCGCTTGTGCTGAGCTCCACCGAAATCCGCGGCCGCTTGAAAAACGGCCTTTCAACCGAAGGACTTCTGCTGCCCTCGGTTCGGGAATATATCTTTACTCACGGTCTTTACGGTATTACTGAAACGCATATTACATAAAACAATCTTTATATGAAAGAACATCCGCTTTCTTTCAGCCCTATCATGATGAAGTTCCGTTTCATTTAATTGGATCATCCGGATAAAACGATGAAAGGATGGCAATTATTATGGCAGCATATTTAAACAATTGTCCCGTCTGCGGAGGGAAAACCCGTCTTGCCGTGACAACAGCCGCCCGAGAGGCGTTTTACTGCGAGTGCCCGGAATGCGATAAATCCACCGACGAATTCCTCACCGAGGAAGAAGCCGTCAATGCCTGGAACAACAGTGCCGCCGCGGATTTAAAAGACACCGATGAACGCATTCTTCTTTCGGTAGTGATGAGACCCGTCAAGACCTGGATTTCCACGTTCGAACGAATCTTCACGCTGCTGCTCGGACCTGTTCTGATCTGTTTTTTATTACTATCTTTTAATTTTAACCTTCCCGTTCTGATGTGGCTGATGTTTTCCATTATTCTGATTCTATGGCTTTGTTCAGGCATTCCGCTTTATATCAGGTTTGCCGGGAAACGGAATCGGTTATTAAAACATATTCCGATTAAAAGCCGCTCCGTCAACCGTCTTGCCGTTGTTCTTGGCTATGTTTCCGCTGTCTTTACCCATGCGGTGCTTTTCATATTCGTATTTTGGCCGATCATTGCTGTTTGCCGACAGCAAAGCATCTTGAAATAATGCTTTGATGCGGGCTTTATTCGGCGATAAAAACATTTTCCCGCCATATTCATCCACATTCTTCCACCTGGAGAGAAAGGAGAATACCATGCCCGTTTACATAAATGAATGCCCCATCTGCGGAGGCAGGGCCGAACTATCCCGTGCCAACGAGGACCGTAACGGGTGCAAAGCGCTTGATGCCTATTTTTGCGAATGCCCGGCCTGCGGTAAATCCACCGACGAATTTTTGACTGAAGAGGAAGCCGTAAATATTTGGAATAACAGTCGATCAACCGATTTAAGAGATACCGGTGAGCGCATTGTCCGCTCGGCAGTTGTAAAACCGCTTTTGGTCTTCCTCCACACGTTTTTACGTGTTTTGCTGCTTTTAGTCGGTCCTGTTCTGCTGTTTTTCCTCGTGTTTTCCGCCAATTACGATATTGCGTGGTGGCTCTGGGTGACATACGGAATCATCTTGCTGATATGGCTCGGCTTCGGCATCCCGGCGTATGTTAAATTCGCCGGACAGCGCAATCGTCTGATTCGGCATATTCCGAAAGAGAAGCGCCCGATGAACCGCCTTGCGATTATGATGGGTGATTTCGCCGCAGTCATTGCGCACCAATTGATATTTTTATATATTCTCATGCCCATTGCCGTCGTCAATCAAAATGTCGGGCATATTCCTTTCAAGTAAAAAACAAAACCCCCGCACCGGGGGGTCGGGAATTGTCAATCTGTGCAAAGTTGAAAGATCCGGGGCCGGGCAATGTACGTAAACTTTTATTTAACGATCTCGCCCCAGACTTCACCGGACGCACCGGCGGCGTTTGCCTCGTCGGTGTCGATATGCATCGCGGCATTGAAGCTGTCGCGGACGCGGATGACGACATCACCGAGAACGAGAGAACGGTCTTTCGTGTCTATTTTGACCGAGACGATCTGTTTGTTCTCCACACCGGCGGCTTTGGCATTTTCTGAGTTCAAATGGATGTGGCGTTTTGCCGCAATCACGCCCTCTTTGAGATCGAGTTCGCCGGCAGGTCCGACCAGTTTACATCCGGGGGTCCCTGCGGTGTCGCCCGATTCGCGCACCGGAGCGGCGATGCCGACGGTTCTGGCGTCGGTCAGCGAGAGCTCTACCTGAGTGGCGGTGCGGCAGGGCCCGAGAATCGTGATGCCCTTGATGGTGTTTTTCGGGCCGACGACGTCAAGGCGCTCCTCACAGGCATATTCGCCCGGTTGGGAGAGGTTTTTCTTTATGGTGAGCTCATGGCCCGTTCCGAACAGGGTCTCAAGCGCTTCTTTGGTGACGTGGATGTGGCGGGCGGAGGTTTCGACGAGGACTTTCATAGTAAAAACGACCTTTCATCGTAAATTCTTTTGTGCCGACATTATATCACATTCCGGCCCAAAGTGCAACGCCAGCCCTTCTCACTTGACATTTTCCGACGGTTTGGATAAAATAAAATCATCTGATCCGGAGGGTAACAGGTTTAAAAATAAAATTTTAACCTTGAGTTTGACCCTTTTGCCAAATCAAAAAGGACCAAACACCCCGGAATGTGCAAAAGGATGGACTAACTATGAAAATCATGCGCACCGAATATCCGAGACCTCAGTTTTGCCGTCCCGCCTGGCGAAATCTCAACGGCGAATGGGATTTTGAGTTCGACTTCGGCGACAGCGGCGAAGCAAGAGGCCTTGCCGAAAAAGAATATTCCCAAAAAATCAACGTGCCTTTCTGCCCCGAGTCCAAACTCTCGGGCATTAAATATACCGATTTCATGAATGCGGTCTGGTACCGCCGAACTTTTAAACTTACGAAGGACGAGCTCTCCGGCCGTATATTGCTGCATTTCGGCGCGGTCGATTACGAGGCCACGGTCTGGCTCAACGGCGAAAAAGTCGGCATGCACAAAGGCGGCTATGTCTCCTTTGCGCTTGAACTGACCAAATTCGCCAAGGAGGGCGAAAACACCCTCGTCGTGCGGGCCAGAGACGACAACCGCCGTACCCGCCAGCCGCGCGGCAAACAGAGCGAACTCTACGCCTCCCATGGCTGCGATTATACCCGGACCACCGGCATCTGGCAGACCGTCTGGCTTGAATTTTTGCCGGACACCTATATGACCGGCGTCCGGGTCTTTACGAATTATAAAAACGGCGCGGTCAGCATTGAAATTTCGATCGACGGCTGCAAAAAAGACCTTTCCGCCCGCGTTACGGCTTCTCTTGAAGGCAAAACCATCGATTTTACCGAACAGCCCTGCACCGGAACCGTCACCCGTCTCGATTTCACGGTAGAAAACCCCAAACTGTGGGCCCCCGGCAGTCCGACGCTCTATGACATCAAATATGAACTGATCCGCGCAGGCAAGGTTATAGACACTGCCGACGGCTATTTCGGCATCCGCACCATCGAGTCCCGCGGCCACGGCTTATATCTCAACGGAAAGCCGTTATTTATGCGCACGGTGCTCGATCAGGGCTTTTGGCCGGACGGCGTTTATACCGCTCCGACCGACGAAGCGCTCAGACGCGACATCGAACTCGCACAAGCCATCGGATTCAACGGCGCGCGGCTGCATCAGCGCGTGTTTGAAGAACGCTGGCTCTATTGGGCCGACAAGATGGGTTATATCGTCTGGGGCGAGCACGCCAACTGGGGCATGGATCACACCTCCAGGGGCATCGGCATCTTCCTGCCCGAATGGCTCGAGATCATGCGCCGTGATTTTTCGCATCCGGCCATCATCGGGTGGTGTCCGTTCAACGAGACCTGGGACCGCAACGGCACCCGGCAGGACGATGATCTTCTGCGCGTTGTCTATCTGGCCACCAAGGCTTATGACCCCACCCGTCCCTGCATCGACACCAGCGGCAACTATCATGTGATCACAGATCTCTATGACATCCACGACTATGACCAAAGAAAAGCGGTCTACGACGAGCGTTACCGCAGCAAAAAATACGACGACCTCTACGAAAATTACACCGATCGTCAAAAAAAGAACGGAACGCCGTTCTGGATCAGCGAATTCGGCGGTGCGCGCTGGGCGCCCGGACGCAATGACGGCTGGGGATACGGCGACGCTCCGAGATCGGACATGGAAGTCGCGGAGCGCTTTGATTTCCTCACCGCCGCAATGCAGTCCAGCCCGGACATCGTCGGGTATTGTTATACTCAGATGACCGACATCGAACAGGAGCAAAACGGCCTGTATGCCTACGACCGGTCCAAAAAGCTCTGTGACGAGGCCTACGAGATCATCCGGAAGGCCAACTTGAGAATCTCGGAGTTTGAAAAATGTTAGTTTACTACATCAATCTGATCCTGATTGTCGGGCTCGGTATCGCACTGACTTATAAAAAGCCGACAAAGCTCAAAAACGGCATCTACCTCACAGCCACCTTCGGATATATGTGGCTGCTCTCCTATTTCCGGTTCGGTATCGGCTTTGACTACGACAGCTATGCCAGCATTTTGGAACTTCAAAAAAAGATGCTCAACAAAGGCGGCAGCATTTTCAATCTCGAAGGCGCCGGACAGGAACCCGGCTATGTGTTGATTGAGAATATCTGCGCCAAACTGAACATCGGTTATATCACGCTGTATGGCATCCTTGCGGCATTCATGCTGCTCTCCGCTGCGGTATTCATCTACCGGTTCTCGAAAAACGTCTGGATCTCGACTTTTATCTACGTGACCCTGACTTTCTTCTACTCAACCCTCAACTATATGCGCCAAAGTATTGCGCTTGCCATGGCCTTCTGGGCATTCGGATTCCTCTATAAAAAGAAGGACTCGGTCAAGGCTTGGATTTTGAACTTCATCCCTTATGCCGCGATCATCGCCGCGGCATCTACGATTCACAAAGCTGTTTTGCTGATGCTGCCAGTCTATTTCATCGTTTATATCCGCCCGAGAAAATGGGTTTTACTCGGCTATGCGGTTCTCTTCGGCCTGATTCACATTTTCTATAATCAATTGCTTGAAATCGGCTACACCTACATCTATCCCCAGTATCGCGGCACTTATTACATGCAGCCGCTCGGCGCGCATTTTCTGATTATTCCGATCCTGTTCTGTGCGCTTGCGTTAGGCCTTCAGGATTTCTTGTACAAAAAAGACCAACACAGCGTGGTGCTGGTCAACCTGGTCACCTACGGCTTCCTGTTTTGGAGCTTTGTCGTCCGCTCCATGCTGCTCGAACGTTTCTCGTCATTCCTTTATTTCGCCGTGATCCTGCTTGCGGCTGAACTGTACACCGATTTCGCGCCCGCGTCCGGTGAGCTTGAGACCTGCAAAGGCGAACTTAAAGCCTTGCGCGATACAAGCGCGGCTAAAAATAAACTCAAACAAGCCACGCAAAAACTCGAAGAGCTCAAACTGACGCGCGTGCTCTCGCTATCCGGATTGGTCATTGTGCTTACCGCGGTGTTTGTCTATCACCAATTCGGCACGACCGACGGCAAAACGGGCTTCCATGGCGTCTTCCCGTATAAATCCAATGTCAAGTGGATCGAACAACTTAACGGACAGCTTGATAAAGACCCTGTTTGGTGGGAGGACTGGGAAAAGAAACACTATAATCCGAAGTGACTCTTGCGCGTTAATGGCACCGTAACACACGAATCTTACAATATAAATAAAACGGGGGGCTCGTTTAAAAACGTCTCCCCGTTTTGATTTGTAAATTCCTCTTATACTTTACAATCCCTTAAAAATGTTTCCCAAAAACAATACTCCGTAACCGGCGACGACGAACCAAAAACTGTAATCAGACACGAAATCGATATGTACAAATTTCGAAACGATGCCAAGTCCGGCTAATACAAAGGCGATAAAAAACGTAAACCCTTTCGGCGCGCGCAGTTTCATCATCAAAAAACCTCCTGTTCAATTACTCAAATTGTACCATTTTCGCCACTATCTGTAAACCCCGCTTTGCAGTTCTTTTCAAAAAAAGCACTTCCGAAAACTGTTGACAAAACCGCCGAAGTATTGTAGAATATGTTGCGCGCGCAAACAGCGCATCGCATCACCTATTCACTCTTCACTGTTACTTATTACTTTAAATATTGGGCCTGTATGCTCGAAACTGAGCTGCAGTCCCATGACACATGGGCCTGTAGCTCAGTTGGAAGAGCGTTCGGTTCGCATCCGAGAGGTCGTGGGTTCGAATCCCTTCAGGTCCACCATGAAAAAAACACGTTTCGGCGTGTTTTTTTTCAATGAAGCGTTCCGTTTTGAACAATGAACATGCCGCGCGCAACGAGCGCGGGGCAATAAAGTGTGTCTGCGGACACATTAGGGCAGGAACTCTTCGCTTCATTTTTTGCGAAGCAAAATACTTCACTTCCCGACTCAGGCGAAATACTTCATTTCGACGAAGTCGATACTTCATTTATTTTTATGTTACGCACGAAATATTATTTTAAGGCAAAAGCGTCAGCCGGTTTTAATCCGGTTCTGCTCGATGATTTTTTCAAATGTCTTTTTTCCGATAATCCCGTCGTCATTCAAGCGATAAGTTCTTTGAAAACTTTTTACGGCCCGTTCCATACCTTCGCCGAAAATACCGTCAATCAGACCCGTATAGAAGCCCAGGTTCTTCAGCATGATTTGTGTGTTATAGATATCGCTGCCGGTCATGCTTTTTCCCATTTTACGAAAGGGCAGCGAGTCCTGTTTAATTTCGACGCCGGTACCGATCGTGACGAGATTTTTAACTTCGATCGCGTCTTTATCTTTCATACGAATGCAGCCGTGTGAGGCGTTCCGCTTCCCGACCAGCCAGGGCTCTTTTGTCCCGTGGATGCCGTATACACCCCATGGGACGTCCAGACCGATCCAACTGCCCCCGAATCCTTTTCCCCAGTCGGATATTTCATTGACACGCCACATGCCGACCGGGGACGGCGTTTTCTCGGCGCCTCCGGAAACGGGATACGTCTTGAAAACAGTCCCGTCTACATAAACGGTCATAATCAGAGCGTCAAGATCGACATAGAGCGTACAGCTGCTTTCGGGAATAATGGTTTTTGTTGCGTCGGTGTAAACCACAAAGCTGCCGGTTATCAATATAGATAGTAAAGATAAAATTGCAGTGACAATCAGGCATAAAGCGATAAATTTTCTAATTTTAATATTCATATTGATTAACAGTCCAAAAAATACTGAGATTCTTTAGATTATATGCGATTTTTGCCGAAATATGCGAAAAAAGACATAATACATGATAGACCTGAAACAGGAACTTGTCCCCTGTTTTCAATTTTGTGAGTTTACGCAAAGTATCATTTCAATCGACATTTCCCATTATTTATGCTAAAATAGCAACAATATAGTCCGATTCTTTTTAGAGGTATTTTTATGAACACACCCGAACAAATCAGCAAGAAATCAAATATCATCGTTGCGATTTTAATCGTTGTGCTTCTCATTATGACCGCCGGTTTTGTGATCTGGCTGCTGGCGGGCAGCAAGGCAAAGCCCGCTTATGCATTCCAAGGCAATGTCATGACCATCTCAGGCCAGTTCGGAACCGACATTTCTCTTTCCGGCGCAGGCGTCACGCAGGAGACCACCCGGCTTCCCGAGCCCGAATCCAAGACAAACGGTGCCGGAATCGGCAATATCTATAAAGGCCGATTCAAGCTGAACGGCGAAAGCGTTTATCTGAACATCATGGACAAAACCGCCGCAAGTTATATTCTGATCACCGCCGCCGACGGTTCAAAGTATTATATCAACTGCGAAACCGTTATTGAAACTTCTGCGCTCTGTCAGGAAATCTTGGCACACACAACGGGCACAATGATCGATTAAAACAGTAATAGGGAAATTCAATGAAATACGCCTTATCTCTGATGTCCACGGGAATTATCCCGCCATTTCCGCCGTGCTGGCGGACGCCGAAAAGTTCATGCCCTGATTCTCGAATGCCATAACTAAAAACGCAGAACCCGCAACGATATTGTTCTTGCCCAAAGTCAGGGATTGGTTCAGTTTTATTTCAGTGACGAGTTTGTGACTTTTATCTGTTGAACGGTTGACAAGGCCTTCTGTCTATTGTAGAATCAAGTCGGGTTTAGTCGGATTTCTTCAGACCGAATAATTGATTGGAAGGAGTCGATTGCTCAATACGAATCGGCTTCTTTTGTTTTAATGATGGCATAAAAAACCGCATAACCCAATATGATGGAATGTCCCAATAAATCATGCCGATTGGAGAAACTTATGCAAAAGGCAGTTGAAACAACCGAAAAAAGAGCCCGGCGCTCCTGGTATTTTTATGATTTCGGCAATTCGGCTTATGCGTCCGTTGTTTTGCTGGCGGTCTATTCCGCATTTTTCAAAAATGTCGTCGTAGGCGGCGCCGAGGGGACACGCCTGTGGGGCGTTGCGGTCGGAGCCGCAGCCATCCTCGTGGCGATTATCTCACCGATTTTAGGTACCATCGCGGATTTCACCAAATCGAAAAAAAAGTTTTTACTGATATTCACCGTCCTTTCCGTCGTGTTCACGGCTATGCTGTTCTTTGTCAGAAAAGGCGACGTATTCACAGGCATGCTCTTTTTCATCCTGGCCGAGATCGGCTACCGCGCGGCTCAGGTGTTTTATGATTCGCTGCTCACCGACGTATCGACACCCGAATCGATCGGGTCCGTCTCGGGCAAGGGCTGGGCAATCGGTATGGTCGGCGGCATCGTCGCGCTGCTCATCGTGCTGCTGCCGATTCAATTGGTCGGCAAAGAAAATCAAAATCAAATCATCCCCTATACGTTTCTAATCACCGCCGTCATTTATCTGGTATCTTCGATCCCATCTTTCCTGTGGGTCGTGGAAAAGCACGATTCGGAACCGATACCGGCCGGCAAAAATGCGATTTCGCTGGCATTTCATAAATTGGCACAAACTTTCCGCTCTGTCAAACAGTATAAAGAGTTCATCAAATACACGGTCGCCTTTTTAATCTACAATGACGGGATTATGATGCTGATGGATTTTGCCGCGATCATCGGCGCGACCCTTTTCGGCATGCAGCAGATACAACTCATCCTCTTCGTCATTCTGATCCAGTTCTCCGGCACATTCGGCGCTTTACTGTTCGGCCGTATTTCGGATAAAAAGAGCAGCAAAGAGGCGATTATCATCCCTCTTTTGATTTTGATCGCCGCAGTTACAGGCCTGTTCTTTGTCAAGAGCATGATTTTGTTTTTTGTCATCGGTTTTATCGCGGGATTTTCGCTTTCAGGCGTTCAGGCGGTCAGCCGTACGATGGTGAGCCAGCTCTCGCCGTCTTCGAAATCCGCCGAGTTCTACGGATTCCTCTCGGTTGCCGGCCGAACATCGACTTTTGTCGGCCCGCTCGTTTTCGGAACCATCTCGTTCCGCGCTCACAACTGGTATACCAATCACGGGTTTGAAAACACGCTCGCCGAACAATACGGGCTGCTTTGGGCCATCGGCTCGATCATCCTCTTTCTCGTGGTCGGCTTGCTGTTTTTATTGCTCGTGAAACGCGTCTCAGCGAAAGATCCGATCAAGTTCTGATTTAACTGCGTAAAGATATTAACGAAAGTTAACTAAGAGGGCCGCTGCCGCGGCCCTCTTTTCATACCTCGAACGGATTCAATCCCAGCGCCCTGCAAATCTTGATCACCGTGTCGAACGACATTCCGGTAATGCTTTTGGCAAGTCCGGTCATGATCGAGCTGTACGGCACATCAACCCCAAGAGCAAACTGACGGATGCTCTTATATCGGTCTAAAATCGCATTGCGCAGGCACTGTTCGCGCTCTGTATCACTCAGCCGGTTTTTCAAGCGCGATCACCTCGACGCCGGATTCCCCGATCTTTGCAAGTTCGTCTTCAATACCTTCCCAATCGGAAATCAGCATGTCGAATTTGTCAACGGGGCAGACCTGAATAAAGGCGATGCGCCCCACTTTCTGCCCCGGCATCAGCAAAATCCGCTTGCGGCTGTTGGCGACCACGGCACGCTGGAAAGTTGCGGTCTCTTCGGTGTCATTGGAGAGCCCGAACTGCGCGGTGACTCCCGCACCGGTGATAAAGCAAAGATCGAAATGAAGCTTTTTGATGAATTCCGCCGCCATGCTGTCAACCATCGACGCGCTTCGGCGCATCTTTCCGCCCGCAAGCCAGACCTCGACATTTTCCCATGCCCGCAGACGGTTTGCGAGATCGACCGAGTTGATTACCAGCGTATATTTGATGTCGCGCGGCAGATGGCGCAGCATTAAATACCCGAGCGACCCGCTGGTCAGATAAACCACATCGTTTTCATGCACTTCCTGCGCCGCTCTTTTTGCGATGGCGTCGGCGGTTTCCCAGATCGGCATCGTATCGTAATTTCGGTTGCACGGCGGTATCATGCGCGTCTGCGTCGGCGTGATCGCCCCGCCCCGTGTGCGTTTGCAAAGCCCGTTTTCGTCGAGCAGCCGCAGATCGCGCCGCGCCGACTCCCCGGAGACATTGTACTTTTCCACGATCTCATAGATCGTGATCTTCCCGTTTTTGCGGATTAACTCGGCAATCTCCCGCTGCCGTTCTTCCATGAATACCATAACTTCTTAACCCCTTATCGTGTATTTGCCGGCGCTGACATCTTAAATATACCTCGCGTTTGGCCATATGTCAACATATTCGGTAATCGGATTTCCGTTTATTTATGTTCAAATATGTTGCATTAATTACCGTTATAATGTAAACCTGCATTCTTTTTCCTTGACAATTCGGCTTGTTGGTCTATAATAGACACCAGTGACCCAGCCCACAAAATTTGATATGATAAATCGTTATAAAGGGGAATTTTATGTTTTCAAAGCTGACACAGCCCTGCGACTTCACCGCCAAACGCGAGGGCAGCTGGGACCGCACCGGCGGCAACCTCGACCTTCGCAGCATCGCCCCCGGCGAAACGCTGGTTATGGCCGATTTGGAAGGTCCCGGCAAAATCGTTCACTGGTGGTGCACGGTCGCGGGTGAAGCCGTCGAAATGTTCAACCGCATGCTTGTACTGCGTTTTTATTGGGACGACGAGGAAACCCCGAGCGTCGAGGCCCCGTTAGGCGACTTTTTCGGCTCCGGTCACGGCATTCAGGCCGACTGCATCTCGCTGCCGATCACCTCAGTGCACGGCGGCACCGGCCGCAATTGCTGGTTTGAAATGCCGTTTCAAAAGCATGCCAAACTAACGATTACCAACGAGGCCGACAAGGAAATCCGCTCGTTTTATTGGAATATCGACTGGCAGAAATACGACTCTCTGCCCGCCGATACGATGTACTTCCACGCCCGCTACCGTCAGGAATACCCGACCGCTTTCGGCAAGGACTACACCATTCTCGAAGCCACGGGCAAAGGCCACTATGTCGGTGTGACGCTGAACATCGAAAAAGCGCTCATCCCCGGTTGGTTCGGCGAAGGCGACGAAAAAATCTACATCGACGGCGAGGAACACCCCTCCATCTGGGGCACCGGTACCGAGGACTACTTTTTAACCGCGTGGAGCCCGCACGTATACCATACGGCCTTTGCCGGCTTCAGCATTTCGCAGGGCATCAACCACCCCGGCGACAAGACCACGGCCTACCGTTTCCATGTCCTCGACCCGATCCCGTTCCAAAAGAGCATCCGCGTCAACATCGAGCACGCTTGGACGGTCGAGAACAAGGAGTTCGCCGACCATTATTCAAGCGTGGCTTATTGGTATCAGGCAGAGCCGCACCATACTGAGGAAGCATTCCCGGGACCGATTGAACGCCGCGCCAAGTGGCCCGAGAACGTGACATACGACGATTTCTGGAAAAACGGAGATCCCACCAAGGGCTTTTAACAGCCCGCAACCCTCAAAGGAGGAAATGGTATGAACATCGGCATTTTTGTCTACTCCCAAACCGGGAACACGCTCTCGGTGGCACAAAAACTCGAGGGCACCCTGCGTTCCATCGGTCATATGGTGGCTATTAAGAATGTGAAAGCCGTTGACGATCATCCCAGTTCCGACGCATCCCGTAAAGTCGAAACACCGCCCGACATCTCAAACTTTGACACCGTGATTTTCGCCGCCCCCGTACAGGCGTTTTCACTCGCTCGCCCCATGAAGGTATTTTTGGCGCAGATTGCATCGCTGTCCGGCAAGAAAGTGTACGGTTTTGTCACACAGGGCCTCAAAAAGCCGTGGCTCGGCGGCAATCGTGCGATTCGTGAGATCACCGCCGCCTGTAATTTGAAAGGCGCAGAGCTGCTTGCAAGCGGTATCATCTGTTGGAATTCCGACACGCGTGAAAGCCAAATCAATGAGCTCACCAAAAGGTTCACCGAAATCCAATAACCGCAAGGTGAACGGTACCGTTTCCCGTGCTTCACCTGTGACATCATTCCGATAAAAACCGCTTTAGAAAACAAGATATCACCGAGGATTTTGATTTGATGAAACTCGCTTTTATCGGCAGCCCCGAACGCTATCGGGGTAAATTCGGCGAATACCGAAAATGGTCATTGTGGGATTCTTACGGCTACACCCTGCTGTTCAGCCCCGAAATCTTGCATTGTTTCCGCACATTGCCCGAATTGCTTAACAGCACCGCGATCGGCAGCGTCGAATTCGGTAAATATGATTTAATAGTTCTTCCCGAATGCAAAGACAGCTCTCCCACGGAGGGCCATCTTTGCAAGTCAAAGGCCCAAAAAGCAATTGTCGTTCAGCCGTCCGAAAAGATGCTGTATGATCGGTGCAATATTGATTCTGTAAAAAAAGTCCCCTCTTTAAAAGAGACCTGGCACATGCCGGAAAAGGATTATCTCTACCCCTCCGGCCTTGAATTTCAAATTCTCGTTCCGAAAAACGCCGAGGTTCTTTCGTTGATCGGCGAAAATCCGGATTGTTTTTTATGCGGTAATACCGGCGTTTTCACCACCGATTTTTTCAAGGCGATTACCGCGCATATCCACGAGCCGATCTTGCCCCGCCTGCTCTCCGACGCCTCGAAACTGCTCTGTAAAACCGTTTTATCGCTCGCCGGTATCACGCCCACTCCGTGTTCAACAGAAGATGAGGACTTGCACCGGGACTTTCACGCAGCGGGCTATGCGTTGCAAATCATGCGCGAGCTCTGCGGGGACAACGATTTCCTGCCCACATTCGAGCATCACTTGATTGCCGCCTCCGATGCCTTTGTTTCGTCGCAATTCGATCTCTGCCAATCCCGTCTGAAAGACGCTTTCACGGTCTTAGCCGACTACCGCAAACGGATTATTTCCAAGGACATCTTTTTCATCGACACCATCCATGCAGGCAGCATGTTGTCCGACTCGGGCTATTTTGAATTTGACTGGCCCCAAAAGACCGCTGAATTTCTGTCCAATATGACAAGTTGGGTCGAGCGCCGCAATTTTAAGTTCTGCGTCGATTTCGGCGCGGGCGCGATGGAGCACTTTTTCAAGCGCTACCCGAAACTCAAAGCCCGCATGGCAAAGGCCGCGCAGGCCGGTTTGATCGAATTCGTCAACGGCACCTACTCTCAGCCCTACCCGCTTCTCTATTCCAACGAATCCATGCTGCGGCAGTTTGAATTCGGAAAAACCGAGGTCAAATCGCTTTTCGGTGTGGAAGTCAAAACCTATGCCTCACAGGAATTCGGTTTTACTTCTTCCCTACCCGCTTTGTTGAATCTCGCGGGTTATCATGCCAATGTGGGGCGCGTTTATAACCAAGGCGATGTCCCGCGCGATGACAAAAAGCTAATCAATTGGCGCGGAAAAGACGGTGAAGAAATCCCCACGCTTCCGGCGCATTCCTACCCCTCCGAAAAAGAGTACGACTTCACCTATGCCAATCTGCATATCAAATTGCAGGAGGCCGAAAAACACGCGCCCGACATCGTGGTGTCCACTTCTCTCGGCGATGCGTCTTATTATCGCCCATTCCGTGAAGAACTCACCCGCATACAGTTTTACGCCCCGGTCTTCGGTGAGATCTGCACTTTTGCCGACTACTTCAAACGCTGCCAACCCGAAAGCACTTATGATATCAAGGCCGACGATCTGAAGTTCGACGGATACTTTTTAAATCTCGACAACTGGGAATCGCTGCACGCGAAACATGCGGGCGGCGCCAACCGGCACGGCTGTCTCGTTCAACAGGCCGAATTTTCTTTGCTTGCGCTTGAACAAGCCGATGCCACACTGTTCGCTCTGACCGGAACCCCGTCCGGATCGGTAAATTGGAAACCCCTTTTGCAGTACGAAGGCCATGACAATTATGTCGTCCCCTACGAGACCGTCGGCGAATTCATGCGCGATCAGGGCAATTTGATTCACTACTGCGGCCCTGCCAACCAAATCTCTTTGCGCGAACGTTCCGAAAGCAAACTTCTCTCCTCACTCGAGTCCGCCGAAAGAGCGCTTGATTCCCGGCTTGATCAATTATGCAATCTGTTATCTGGTGACCCGGATACTGATCTCGTTTTTAATCCCGCCCCCGCCCGAACAATACTGGTTGAGGTGAAAGAAAAAGGAGAATTTGCTTATCTCGACGGCGTACCGATCCCGTCTCAGCCCACCGAATCCGGCACGTTGCTCGAACTCAATCTGCCCGCAAACGGCTTCCGCTTGTTCAAACAAATCCGTCGTCCTGAACAGCGTATCGTCTTTGACACGCGTAGCGAAGAATCCGGGTCGGAGGTAATCTGTCATCCTGAGCATGAAGATTTTTTCGAAAGAAAAATTCCTCCGGGGAACGTGTGCAAGACGTTTCCTTGCGAAGGATCTCGGCTTGATGATTGGCCCATTAATAACGATTTCTTCACCTTGAAAATCAACACGAGTACCGGTATCCTTGAAGTCCTCGACCCGTCCGGTCAGCCGATTGTAAAGATCGGTCTCTCTTATAAGGATTACTTTATGCGAACCGACCATGTGGAGCTTTCCGAAAGCGGCGCTCTGCGTCAGACCGTCTCGGTCAGCGGCAAACTGATAAAAAGCGGCCATACTGCCGCCGCATTCACTACCGATATCGAACTCACTGCTCATTCGGGTATTTTGCGGTTCAAAACAACTTTGGAACTCAATGAAACCCTGCACGGCGACGCCTGGGAAAATTCGATCAAAGCCGCTTTTTCGTTTGCTTCACCCGTCCGATCGGTTTTGCGCAACTGCTCCGGCATTGTCGAAGAGACCAAACTCGAAAAATTCGGCAGCTTGTATTTTACCGCTGTCCGAACCGAACGCGGAATGGTCAACCTCTATAATCACGGAAATAAACTCTATCGCTTCCGCAATCAGACGCTCGAAAATGTGCTGTTGACAGAGCGCGAGCCGATGCGCACGTTTGAATACGCCCTTGAACTCAATGCCCCTGCTACCGCCGCACAGGCGCTTAAAGCCGTTTCGCCTTGTTTTATTAAAAAAGCGAATCCTTCCGTTCAAAATAAACCGGTTCAACCCGCCGAGGTCTTTTCGCTGTTCACCCACGACGCCGAAAACGTGTTGGTCACGGGCATGCGCGAACAAAACGGCCAAATCGAAGTCACCTATCAGGAGGTAGCGGGCAAAGAGACCACCGTCACAGTCCGCTCCCCGCTCCCGATCAAACGCGCCTATTTCACCGACCTCTCGGGAAACATTATCGAAGAACTTCCCTTAAAATCAGGCGGAGTCACACTCAAACTGAACCCTTGCGCTTTGAAAATCGTACGGTTTTTGTTCTCATAATATTATACTTGACATACAATGAATTCTGTTTTACAGTGATACCATCAAGTACAGGAAGGCGGCAGTTTATATATGAATATCGGTTTGATTGTCTATTCCGAGACCGGAAACACCCTTTCGGTCGCGCAGAAACTCGAGCAGGCGCTCAAATCCGCCGGGCATACGGTGGCTTTGGAAAAAATCGAGGCTGACAAAGATCCCAAGACCGGCATGGTTTCCCGGCTCAGATCAGCGCCTGCCGTCGATGTCTACGACGCTGTCGTCTTTGCGTCTCCCGTACAGGCATTTTCGCTCGCAAAAGGCATGTCTGCCTACTTGGCTCAGATATCATCCCTTTCGGGTAAAAAGGCCGCCTGTTTTATCACAAAACAACTCAAAGCCAATTGGATGGGCGGTACCAAAGCAATCCGCCAGATAACGGCCGCCTGCAAAGAAAAAGGGGCGGACGTTACATTGAATGGTATCATATGCTGGTCGAGCGAAAACCGGGAGGCTCAGATCGATGAGGTTGTCCGCCGTTTGAGCGCAATCTGACAGAGGGGTAAGCTCATGCGGAAAACAATTAAGGTTTTACTCATCATTCTGATCATTGTTGTTGTGTTAGTCGCCGCAGGGGTGATTTTTATGTCATCTGTTTCAAAAAAGCTCAATGCGCTTACCCAAACTCAGATTTCGGACATCGATTTATCTGCTGTTGCGGACGGAACATATGAAGGCGAATATAACGCTTTCCCTATTTCGGCTGAGGTTTCGGTTACCGTCAAGAACCACATAATCACAAACATAGACTTGATCAAACACATCAACGGTCAGGGCGGCGCTGCGGAAGCGATTCCGGGGAAAGTCATACAAGCCCAGTCGCTTCAAGTCGACGCGATTACCGGCGCGACCTGCAGCAGCAAAGTCATTTTGCTTGCGATTCGGGATGCGCTGACAAGATCTCCTTCAGCCGGGTAATATTTTTATAACGAAAAGATACGGCCAAACGCTTTTGCGTTGGCCGTATTTTATGATTAACAGCATCGTGGGTTTCCCTTTGGTTTCTTAATTATTGCATTTCTTTAAACAATGCTAAAAATTCGCCTTCCGTGGTCTCATCAAATATTGTCAAGTTGAGTTGAACGAATATTTCGCCGGTATCTCCTTCAAGACAGCGGTAATATTCGATAAATCTCGCATTATCAATTCCGGCAAGAGTATAGGCAAACCGTTCATAGGTCAGTCCGCCGATCTCAACTGCTGTGATATCTTCCGGAATGGCCTTCAAACGAATAGCTCCGAAATTCACGGGGCTTTTCAACTGCCGTGCACTCAGCTGTGCCTGATCCAATGCGGTTGCGGAGGATGCAACAACGTCGTAAAACCTGATGTATAACTTCGAATCATCGGTTTTACTGATGAAGGCATCGACGTAATCCGAATATCTCCCAAGATCTTTATATATATCCGGACTGTAATTGAAACTCTCGATGATGTCAGCGTCACTCTTGATTTGCCAGTCGCCGGGCACGACAAGAGAAATACCGGTCTCTCGGTTGGCATATGTACGCCCGTTCCAAACGCCTCGTCCCGGTATTCCGGATACAGGCTTCCAAATAAACAAAGTGACCGCGAGTGCCGTTATAATCACGATCGCCGCGATTATAAAAAAGAGATTAAAATTCCTGCCCGTCTTCGAAAGTTTAAAATTCGATCCCGGGAAAAATATTGCCATTCTAATACCGGCCCTTTCATTACCATACAGTTATTTTTAATGCGGCAGTATTGAAAATTCCTTCCGCTTCTCTCTGAGAAGGGTATTTAGCATGAATTTTACCCTGACCGGAATATTTTGTCAACCCTGCTTTGCCAAGCACATCTGCTTTTCGAATCGGATATTATAGAGCGGGTCCGTCCGTGCAATCATAAAACGCTGCCGGCATATATACGATTGCATGGGCCTCTCATTGCAAAATATAAAAAGGAAAAATTGTTGATATTTTAATAAATCAAGTGATTTTTAAGAGAAAAGCCCAAAAAATTATTAGATCCGAGAAAGGATGGTTATAAAATGAAACAGAACAGGTTGAAATCTCCGGTTTTTTGGTCGAGCTTGGCCTCGCAGGTACTCACCATTCTCGTCCTCACGGGGGTCATCGGCTCAGCGTGGAGCGCTCCCATCACCGGTATCATTACAGCAGTGCTCCAGATCCTCACCATTTTCGGCTTGCTAAACAATCCGACCGACAGTGAAAACTTCTGACCGGAGGAAAAATCGCCGTGGAGATTATCATTGCCATTCTCGGCAGCGGCGCGCTTTCGGCTTTGATCAGCGGATTATTCGGCATCATCCATGACCGCAGAGCGAAAAAAGACGGCGTCCGCGCGGGTGTCCGCCAACTCTTATATGATAAAATCAAATGCCTCGGAAGAAAATATATTAACGACGACCAAGTCACTTCCGATGATCTCGAAGACCTGATTGATATGCACAAGATTTATCATGATGAACTCAACGGAAACGGGTATCTCGACCATGTCATGGAGGAAGTCAAAAAGCTGAAAATCGCCCCTGTTGAAAAAATCAAACCTTAAATCGTTATTATATCGAAAGCTGCCCCACTAATGATGTGTAAGATTACAATTGATGTGTTACAAAGTAAGGGAAGGAAAAAGGTAGCGAAC
>DAOPZJ010000015.1 GCA_035353335.1 Oscillospiraceae bacterium
GATAAACACCGAGACCGTAGCAATAAATTTTAAAAATCAAATCCGCTGTCTTATCTTCATTTTGAGCTTTCCGGTATTTGTAAAACACAAAGGCGATGACCGCGAAAGTAACAAGCCGTTCTGCCGCTGCGATCCAACTGACATCTCCGAAACCGTTGAAGGAGTAATTTTTCCCGAGAGCAAGCGAGATTTTTCCGAGCAATCCGCTGACAAGCGGAATGCTGACCGCAACTCCGGCGGCTGCGCATCCTCCCAAAATCCACCAGATCGCTTTTTGACTCAAAAGCATGACGACCGGGGCCGCAAGCACAATAAAAGAGGCTTTATGGATGAAAAGACAGGCAATTCCGATCGCAAAATACTGCCAATATTTTTTCTCCAGCAAAAAAGGCAGCATCAGCCCTAAAAACACGCAGATCGTCAGCCCCTGCCGAACGCCGGAAAACAGATAAGTCAGATACCAGGTCGGGAAAGCCAGCAGCAGAGCAAAAGTGCGTGCACCCGGGCAGCATTTGACGGCAAACCGGCAAAGCAGCAGCATGGAGCCGGCTCCGATCACGGCCATGAAAGCCCAGAACGGCAGGTTAATCATCTGAAACGCATATTCCAGCAGCTTCCACCCGATTTCAACGTTCCCGTTTTTTGTCCAAAAACTCTCGTCGGGAATGATGCCGCCGGGTGCTTCTTCATAAAGGCGCATATAGGAAAAATAATCGGTGCCCTGCCCGTATCTGAGTACCAAAAACAGCGTCAGCACCAGTGCCGATAAAATGAAAAGGAAATTATAGTCCTTCTTTTTTATAAAGGAAACCGCCGCCGCTGCCAGCAGAAACAGATAGACAATCAGATACGGACTCATCGTCAACTCCCGTTCTTTGGATAATTTATTCGGGCAGGATCAATTCCATCGTCCTTTTTTGCGTCGACATGCCCACTCGCTTATAAAAAGACTTCGCGCCTTCGTTGAACTCCCAGACATTCAACTCGATGTTGTAACAGCCGTTCTTCTCCGCGTAAGCCCTCGCCTCGTCAAACAGCGCCCGGCCGATGCCGCCTCTTCTGTATTCGGGATTTACGCACAAATCATCGATGTACAGACAGCGGTAAGCTTTTCGGACCGCGTATTTCGGCTGCTCCTTGATTTTCGCGATCAAATAACCGGCGATGCCGCCGCTTTCACCCTCGGCGACGAATACCGCATGATCGGTAAGCAGTGACGCAACACCTTCGGCATCGTATTTTCCGCACGAAGCGTCAAACAGGTCGGGTCTGCCCGCTCCGTGCTGTGCCGCGATGATCTTCAAAAGCTCCGCAATTCCGGCGCAGTCGCCTTTATCGGCTTTTCTGATCTTTATCATTTTATTCGCTCAGCCGGATCATCTCGTCGATGCAGTGACGAGCCTTTTTGAGCGTATCGGGATCGAGCGTGATCTCTTCGCCGCCTCTGCCCTCGAGACAATTCAACAGATCGGGCAATGTGGTCGCCTTCATGTTCTCACAGACCATCTTTTTGGAAAGCGTGTAAAACCGTTTATCCGGGCGGTCGTATTGGAGATGTTCGGCAATGCTGTTTTCGGTACCGATGATGAACTCTTTTGCTTCCGATTTGCGCGCAAAATCCATAATGCCCGAAGTTGAGCCGACGTAATCGGCTGCCGCCGCAACCGCCGGAACACATTCGGGATGAACAAGCAGCAGCGCGCCGGGATGGGCGTTCTTTGCTGTTTCGACGTCGCGCACCGTAATCGCGGCATGCACCGGACAACCGCCCTGTAAAAGCTTAAAGTTTTTCTCCGGCAGCTGACCGGCGACAAATTTGCCCAAATTGCAGTCCGGAATGAATAAGATATTCTTATTGTCGATTTTTGAGCAGACCTTTACCGCGCACGATGAAGTGACGCAGACGTCGCAGACGGTTTTTAATTCTGCGGTGGTGTTGATGTAACAGACGACGGTATAGTCGGGAAACTGCGCTTTAACACCTTCGATCAGCTCCCGGTCCATTTGCTCGGCCATCGGACATCCCGCGGTGGGGTTTGCGAGATACACCGTCTTGCCGGGCGAAAGGATTTTAACGGTCTCGGCCATAAACCGAACCCCGCACATGATCACGGTCTCGGCGTCGGTCTTTGCGGCCATGACGCTGAGCTGATAGGAATCGCCGCGGAAATCGGCGACTTCGGTGATTTCACGCCCCTGATAGCTGTGGGCGAGCACGCAGACGTTCTTTTCGGTTTTTAAAGCGCGGATGCGTTCCTGCATCTCATTGACTGTCACTTCTCAAACATCCTCTCCCTCTTATTAAGGGCATTAAACTCCATCCCGAAAAATCTATTTTTCAGGCAGCACCTTCGTGAAACTCATGATGTATTCCTCGTCGGACATGGTGAGTTTATTTCCGTCCTCGGCAAACGCATAGGTATATTCTTTTTTTTCTCCGAGTATGTCGGTCATTTGTATGGTATCTTCGTCGATAACCTCATAGGTGCCGAAATCGAGTTCCGGTTTGCCGCTGAGTTCACCGAGAGAGGTTGTGGCTTTCATGATGCCTTTTCCTTTAAAAATATAATACACGCCGAGCTCGCCGCCGAAGTCATCACTCCATTTACCCAAAAACGGTTTTGTAAGGCTTGAGCATCCGGCCGCCGAAAGCGCGACAAGAAGTACGGCCAGTAAAATCGAAACTTTTCGCTTCATGGTTCAGAAACCTCCTGACAGGATTGAAGTTATTATACCATATTTGCCGTCTGTATACAATTCCGCCCGAAACAAAAACACAGTTATTTGTCGTTATAAACCTGTCAAGCGACGGCAAAGCCGCCGGCTTGGCGTCGGCGGCTTTTTTGATGCATTATTGATATCAGACGGAGGGCTTCATGAAAGAATCGAGAATGTGCAGTTTTCCGATCACGGGAAGCGCTTTTTTCTCGCCTTTTGCGGCATTGACGATGCCGATGATGGCCAGCACGGTAAACGCAAGCCAGAGCAGTCCCAGAACGGTGCTCATAATGCTTCCGAGCTTCCAGGAAATCGCCCAGAAAATCGCGATGAGAATCCACTCGACGATGCTGAATGCGATTTCGGCCAGAAACAGATTGAATCCCTGGACCGTATGGAATCTCGCGAATTTCGATGTTTTCGCAGCGAACATCGGCACGAATACCAACGGGCCGAAATACGCCAAAATCCCCATCGCTTTGTTGTCGGCAGCGTCTTTTGCGTCATCGGTCTGAACCGGCGCGCCGACGGGTGTTCCGACCGGAGCCGCCTGCTGGGCTCCTCCGATTTCAGCACCGCAGACGCCGCAGAATTTTGTTCCCTCGGGGACTTCCGCTCCGCATTTTCCACAGAATGGCATATGTTTTCCTCCCTGAATAAATTTTTATGTAATCCGAAATCAGATCATTGAAAACAATCTGAAAACCGGATTAAACATCAAAGTCAAACCGAGACACGTCCGGCGATCCAATCCTGCAACGTACCGATAAAAGGCAGCCCGAGCGCCGAAAAAATCGTGGCTGCGATGGTCGTGACCGCGATTCCGATCAGCAGCCAGAGCAGATAAGCGCGGGCAAAATTACGTCTGTTTTGGTTGATGCATCCTCCGCATGCCCACACTACCATAAATATGAAGCCGATGACCGGAATAGAAAACAACAGGATGCTTCCCATATAAGATCCGATGCTCATGACCGCATATCGGCTGCCCTTTGGCGGCAGTGTTTCGGTATACGGAGCAATGTAGAGCGGTGAAGTCGTTGTTGAGACGGGCAGCGGCCGAACCTTCGGAGTCCCGCAGGTCGGGCATACCTGAGCGCCGTTTAAAGCAGCGCCGCATCTCTTGCAACTGTCGATTGCCATTTTTTTCATCCACTCCACTGTGTATTTCGCCTATTGCCGGCTCTTTGCTGAGCTGACATGAGTTCGAAATCTCCGCGAGCCGAATCGCCATGGCTTTATTTTATTGCCCTGAGCCTTCTTTGTCAAGGTGTTTTCGGACGCAACCGCAGTTTTTTTAATGAATATAAACCGTTTCGCCGTCCGCAGTGACAAGAATGGCTTTGATTTCGGGGTGGTTTTTCAGGTATTCGGTTGTTTTTTCTTTGCCCATAACGAAAAAGGCGGTCGAGTATGCGTCGGCAGCGGTGTCGTCGGCACAAATTACGGTCACCGAGACAAGCCCGCTTTCGGCAGGCCGGCCGGTATATGGATCGATGATGTGATGATACCAAACGCCGTTCTGTTCAAAATGCCTGATATAGCTGCCCGAAGTCACGACTGCCGTATCCGATACCTGAACCGTATCGAGATAAGCGCTCTCGTCGTCCGGGTCGCGGATGGCCACGTTATATAAGGTGCCGTCCGGCTTTTTCCCGAGGGTGGTCACGTTTCCGCCGAGCGACAAAATCGCGCTCGTTACCCCCATTCCAATCAACAATTCTTTCAGTTTTCCGGCCGCCCAGCCCTTCGCGACGCCGCCGAGGTCCAGCCGCATTCCCGCCGGAATTCTCACTTTCCCGTCCGCGAGTTCGATTCTTTCCCACCCGACATCCTTTGCCGCCGCTGCGAGTTCTTCATCCGACGGCACACGGGGATCCGTCCTGAATCCCCATAGTTCGACGTATTTTCCGACCGTAACGTCGAATGCGCCGCCGGTCTGACTTGAAAACCCGACGCAGCTTGTCAACAGCTGATAGACCTCCGGGCTTACCCCGACAAACTCCCCGGCATGGCTGTTGATGTTTCCGACGTCTCCGGTGTCGACGTCGAGAAGAGTGTCGTATTCGTTGAGCTTTTGTGCCGCGGCTTCGAGCGCCGGACCCGCATTTTTTCCGTATGCCGTCAGTGTTGCGACGGTGTCCATCGCAAACACCGTCAGGGTCTTCGGGCTCTGCCGGATCCCGCACCCGCAGAACCCGGGCAGAAGCAAAATGGCGGCCAAAGCGACCGCCGTTTTTTTTATGATCTTCATTTTGGTAACCGCCTTTACAGATGATGGGACGAAACGTGTACTTTCAAACCGCACCCCGGATTTCCAGCGCTGCCGCGACGTCTTTTTGTATCTGGTCCCGAAGCTTTCCGATATCTTCAAACTTAACTTGCGGCCTTAAATACTTTAAAAACCGCACGCTGACGGTCTTTTTGTAAAGATCGCCCTCAAAACCGATGATATGGGTCTCGGCGGCCTCTTCATTCTGCAGAACCGTCGGCCTTGCGCCGAAATTCGTGACCGCCGGATACTCTTTTCCGCCGAGCGTTACGGAGGATGCGTAGACCCCGCGCAAAAGCGGTTTTACCGGTGCCGTCAGCGGTTGATTGAGGGTCGCGAACCCAAGCCTGCGCCCGAGATTTTTCCCGTTTTCAACCTGTTCCGTCAGCAGAATGTCTCTGCCCAGCATCTTCGCAGCCGATTGCACGTCCCCTTGATTCATCGCCGCGCGGATGCGGCTGGAGCTGATCGGCACGTTGTCGAACAACACCGGTTCCGCCCGAGTATGCGCGACACCGTCTTTGTCGCAGAACCGCGCAAGCAGCTCGCTGTCGCCTTCCCGCCCTTTTCCGAATCGGTAGTTATACCCATAAAAAGCCGCTCTCATCTGCAGCTTGTCTCTCAAAAATTCATAAAAATCCGCCGCGCTCATCGCGGCGAAATCGGCGAAATCCGCAATGACGGCGATTTCAACGCCCAACTGCTCAAAGCAGCCGAGCCGGTCATTCAGTTCGGAAATCAGCTCCGGCGCATCGCCGAAAAACGCGCGGGGATGTTGTGCGAACGTAAAAACAACAGGCAATAATCCGCTTTTCACCGCTGCCGAGATGACCGCCCGGTGCCCTTGATGCACACCGTCGAAAAAGCCCAGCGCAACCGCCGCCGGCTTATCAAGACAGATGTTTTTGGTGTCGGTAATGACTTTCATAAGACGATCTCCGAGGGATTGCAGAATAGTTTCTTCGTACAGCCGATTTGACCGGTGACACAGCAGAGGCCCAAAAAAACACCGTGAAACACCGTATAAAGCCCGTCCGGCTTGTCCGTCTCAAAATCCGCGCCGTTCACAAACCGCCGCAGTTTTTCGCCCGTGAGCTCAAGTTCCGGAAGCGTCTTGAACACTTCCGATATCGGGCGAAGATATCGTGCCTCATCGCCCTCGTTCCGGCACTGCTGAAGCTGTTCCAGCGTCACGCAGTCGGCGAGCGAAAATCCGCAGGCGCGGGTTCTGTTTAACGACGACAGCGCCGCGCCGCAGCCGAGTTTTTGCCCGATATCATGTACCAGCGAGCGCACATACGTCCCTTTGGAGCAGGTGACGCGCAAAAAAAGTCCGCTGCCCTCTTCATAACAAACCAGTTCGCCGACTGTGACTTTTCGGGGGCTCCGCTCGACTTCGCGGCCCTCTCTCGCGAGATCGTAAAGCCGCTGTCCGTGGACTTTTACCGCGGAGTACATCGGAGGCAGCTGTTCTATCTCTCCTCGGAATTCGGGCAGAACCGCTTCTATCTCTTTAACGCCGATATCGCCCGGTTCACAGGACGAGACCGTATTCCCGGTGACGTCGTATGTATCGGTCACAAGTCCCATCCGAATCCCTGCGATATAAACCTTCACAGTGTCCGGGCACAAATCCACCGCGCTTGTCGCACGTCCCAAAAAAAGAGGCAGTACGCCGGTCGCCATCGGATCAAGCGTCCCGCCGTGGCCGATGCGGCGTTCCCGCAAAATGCCGCGGCATTTGGCCACCACGTCAAACGAGGTGAAATCCGTCGGTTTGCTGACGCAGATCAGTCCGTCCATGCCGCCAACTGTTCCTCTGCTTTTGCGATCAGTTTATCGCGGACCTCAATCTGACTCCCGCGGATCGTGCAGCCCGCCGCGCGGGTGTGCCCGCCGCCGCCGAACGCTTTGCAGATCTCCTCGGCGCTGAGTTTTTCGTTGGTCCGAACCGAAATTTTATACACCGCCCGCTGAAGCTGCTTCAACGTGATGCCGCATTCAACGCCCTCGATCTGGCGGGGGATCGAAGCCATCTCGCCGAGGTCGTCGTTGTAAAAACCGGCCTTCTCGCGCATTTTCTGCGTGACGGTGACGACGGCGATTTTGCCGTCGGAGTAATATTTGATGCTGTCCAAAATCATGCGCCACATCTCCATCTCGCTGCGGCTCCTGGTTTCGAACATCTTTCTCGTGATGGTCTCGGTATCGGCTCCGGCTTCGGTCAGCTCGATTGCTGCGGCATGCGCGCCGACGTCGGTGTTGGCATATTTAAAACATCCGGTGTCGGTGGAGACGGCGGTGAAAAGCGCGTCGGCGATGTCCGGCGTGAGTTCGGCGCCAAGCTCTTTCGCCAATTGCAGAATGATGACGCCCGTAGCGGCGGCTTTTGGATCGAGCACCAAAATATCCTCAAAGCGCTCCTGCGCATGGGAGATATGGTGATCAAATGACAAATCGCAGCGGTTATAGTCCGCCCAGAGCTTGCCCCACTGACCGACCGAAGCGGTATCGACCGAAACGACGGTTTCCGGCGTCTCGCAATCCTGCGGCAATCTTAAGGATAAAAAGTCAAATACATGCGGAAATTCACCGGCACATCGAACCTTGGTCTTTTTCCCGAGTCCGTGCAGAATCAAAGCCAGGCCCGCTGCGGAGCCGACGGCGTCGCCGTCCGGATTGACGTGGCAGATGATATGGAAGTTATCCCGCTTTTGTAAATATTCCGCAGCGGTTTTCAGCTCTTCACCCACTTTTACTGCTCCTTTTGGCTATTGCGGTTTTCCGTCTTTTTCGGCCGGGATGTTCAGATCTTTCAGCTTTTTGGCGATTTCTGCGGAGTATTCGATGCTGTCGTCTGCGATGAATTCAAAATGCGGGATCACGCGCAGCCGCAGCCGGGTACCGACCTCGTGACGGATAAAACCGCCCGCGGCTTCAAGCCCTCTCGCCGAAACTTTTGCGACTTTCATACCCTCGATGGCGCTGACGTAAACGCGGCAGGAAGAACCGTCGCCCGACAAATCAACCCGAACGACCGAGAGCATTCCCGAAATGCGCGGGTCCTTGAGCGTCGGGATAACCGAACAGAGCACCCGCTTAATGTCCTCGCTGTTGCGCTGATTGGTAAAAGACATCTATTGTACAATCCTTTCACAGTGCGTAACTGCTGTCTCTTTCGCAGCCGCTGCTTTACTGCTTGATTTCCTCCATGGTGAAGGCCTCGAGGATATCGCCCTCCTTGATATCGGAAAATTTCTCAAGCGAAATGCCGCATTCATACCCTTCCGCGACCTCTTTGACGTCGTCCTTGAAACGGCGCAGTCCCGCCAGTTTATCTTCGGCGACGACGATACCGTCGCGGACGACGCGGATCTGAGCGTTGCGGGTGATTTTGCCTTCGCGCATATAGCTGCCTGCGACCGCTCCGACTCCGGTGATCTTATAGACCTGGCGGACTTCGGCTTTTCCGAGAATGACTTCTTTATATTTGGGCGCGAGCATCCCTTTCATCGCCGCGGTGATCTCGTCGATACAGTCATAGATAATCCGGTAAAGGCGTATATCCACGCCGTAATTTTTGGCGTTTTCCGCTGTGACGGAATCGGGTCGGACATTGAAGCCGACGATGATCGCTCCCGCGGTTCTGGCAAGCATGATGTCGGTTTCGCTGACCGCGCCGACGCCGGAATGGATCACTTTCACGCGCACTTCATCGGTGCCGATCTTCGAAAGAGATTGGCTGACGGCTTCGACTGAGCCGTTGACGTCGGCTTTTACGATGATCGGCAGCTCCTTGACTTCGCCTTCCTTGAGCGAGTCAAACAAGTTGTCGAGTGTGACCTTACGGTATTCGCCGAATTTTTCTTCTTTTTCCTTCGTGCGCCGCTGGTCGACAAGCTCTCTGGCAAGGCGTTCATCCGACACGACGTCAAAATTTTCGCCTGCGGCCGGGACGTCGTCGAGACCGGTGATCTCGACCGGTTCGGACGGGCCTGCGCTCTCGCGTTTGCGGCCTTTATCGTCGCTCATCGTGCGCACGCGGCCGACCGTGTCTCCGGCAACGAGGATATCGCCCGTATGCAGCGTGCCGTTTTGAACAAGCAGCGTCGCAATCGGGCCCATGCCCTTATCCAGACGCGCTTCGATGACCGCGCCCTTTGCGGGACGATTCGGATTGGCCCTGAGGTCTTTGACATCGGCCAGAAGTATTATGGTCTCCAGCAATTCATCTATGCCTTTATGCGTAACGGCAGAGACCAATACACAGGGCGTTTCGCCGCCCCATTCCTCGATCACGAGTTCGTGTTCGGTCAGCTGCTGCTTGATGCGTTCGGGGTTTGCGCCGGGCTTATCCATCTTGTTGATTGCGACAATGATCGAGACGCCGGCGGCTTTTGCGTGGTTGATGGCTTCTACGGTCTGGGGCATGATGCCGTCATCGGCCGCGACGACAAGCACCGCGATATCGGTGATCTTCGCGCCGCGGGCGCGCATTGAAGTAAACGCCTCGTGGCCCGGAGTATCCAGGAAGGTGATCTCCCTGCCGTTGATTTTGACGCGGTAAGCGCCGATATGCTGGGTGATGCCGCCGGCCTCGCCCTCGGCGACCTTGGTCTTGCGAATGGCGTCGAGCAGAGAGGTCTTGCCGTGGTCGACGTGGCCCATGACCACCACGACCGGGCTGCGCAGTTCGAGATCGGCTTCGCTGTCTGCGCTGGTATCCATGATGCGTTCTTCGATTGTCACCACGACCTCGCGCTCAACCTTGGCGTTGAATTCCAACGCGATAATTTCGGCGGTGTCATAGTCGATGATATCGGAAGCCGAGGCAAAAGTCCCGAGTGCAACCAGTTTCTTGACCACTTCGGCTACGTTCTTTTTCAGGCGTGTGGCAAGCTCGCCGACCGAAATTTCGTCCGGCAGCATGATCTTGAGCTGTTGTTTGCGGGCTTTTTCAAGCTGCAAACGACGCAGCTTTTCTGCTTCGGTCTCTTTCTTCGAAAAGACCGGCTTCCCCTGTTGGCGGGATTTTTGGTTGATCTTTTGCTTGTGAGGTTCATATTTGCGCGAATTAATGTTGGCGGGTCCGCTCTGTTCATAGCGGCCGCTGTATTTATCGGCGTCGATCTCCGCGCCCGAACGGGTATCCACCATTCGGATCACGCGCTCCTGAGGCGGCAGGACTACGCGTTCCCTGGGCTTTTTGGGCTCGGTGGGATTCATGTTCGGTTTAAAATCGGCAGGCCGCTGATAACCGACGACTTTTTGTTTTGGCTGTTCCGGCTGCTTCGGCTGAACTTGTCTTACCGGCTCGGCCTTTTTTACCGGTTGAGCGGCTGCCTGAACGGGCGTATGCTGCGCAGCCGGCTGTGCGGGTTTTGCGGCCGCTTCGGCTGCCTTCTGCGCATCAAGTGCGGCCTGGGCGGCTTGCTTTTTGGCCTGCTCTTCCTGCTTTACCGCAGCCGCCGCCATCGCCTCGGCGAAAAACTCCATAAAATTCTTGACGCTGTTGTCCAAAGTGAGCCGGTCGAAAATCAAACTCAGCTCCTCTTCGGTCAGCACCGTGGAGTATTTCTTTCCGTCGTTTCCGTCCGGGTCGATGATCGACAGGAGATCCTTGCTGGTCAGCTCCCTGCCGCTTATCGCAAAATCCTTAGCCGCCTCGTGGATTTTGTATTTTCGTGTGATCATTGAACTCCTCCTATTTGTGGGTATCCGTCAGATAACCCGATATCAGTTTTGCAAATCCCTCGTCTGTTACCGCGGCGACTCCCGTCGGTTTCCCGACTGCTGACGAAAATTGTTCCATCGTCCGCCCGGTCATCACGTGCCTGACGCTTTCCCGACACAAAAATTCGACGTTTGAAAGCGTTTTTGCCGATAGATCCGCAGCAGTCAGCACTAAAACCGCTTTATGCTTTTGGATTGCGTCCTTGACGGTTTCGTAGCCGTACACCAGCCGTCCCGCTTTTTTTGCAAGTCCCATCGTGGTCATTAATTTGTCTTGGTTTTTATCAGCCATTGATCTCCTCTGCCAGCCGGTCGTAAACTTCCTGAGAAATCGAGGTCTTGAGGTTTCTTTCAAGCCGTTTGGTCTTGATCGCCTTTTTCAGGCACTCGGCGCTTTTGCAGACATACGCACCCCGCCCGGAGACCTTACCCTTTTTGTCGAGCAGGATTTCTCCCACGGGGGTCAGCACCACACGCAAAAGCGCGTTTTTATCTTTCATCTCGCCGCAGCCGGTGCACATGCGCTGCGGGATTTTCTTCTCTGCCATAATCTGCCGTTCTTATTTCGATTCATCCGCTCCCGAAGAGGCGAAGAAGTCGTTGTCGAAGTCGAATGCCATATAGCCGGGTTCGTTCGCGCCTTCCTTATCGGAGTGGATGTCAATCTTCCAACCGGTCAGTTTTGCCGCAAGACGGGCGTTTTGGCCGCGGTTGCCGATGGCGAGCGAGAGCTGGTGATCCGGCACGATGGCGCGGCTCAGCTTGTTCTCCTCGTCGATGATCTCGACGTCGATGACCGAAGCGGGGGCAAGCGCCGCGGCGATCATCGAAGACGGCAGCGGCGAATATTTGACGATGTCGATCTTCTCACCGCCGAGTTCGTCGATGATCTGAGCGACGCGGGCGCCTTTGTGGCCGATACAGGCGCCGACCGGATCGATATTGGGGTCGCGGCTGTAAACCGAAATCTTGGTGCGGCTTCCGGCCTCGCGGGCGATTGCTTTGATCTCGACGATGCCGTCGGCGATCTCAAAGACCTCTTTTTCAAACAGACGGCGCACCATGTTCTGATGGGTGCGGGAAATCAAAGCGCGCGGGCCTTTTTCGCTTTCTTTTACGTCTACGACATAGACCTTGATCAACTGACCCGGACGCAGAGTCTCTTCGGGCAGCTGCTCGGTACGCGGCAAAAGCAGCTCGTTGCCGTCGATTTCGACGGTGGCGTTTGACGTCATCGGGTCGATGCGCACGACGCGGGCGGTCACGAGCTCATAACGGTAATTCTGGAATTTTTCGAGCATCTGCTCGCGCTCGACTTCGCGGATTCCCTGCCGGATCACATGCTTTGCGGCCTGCGCGGCGATGCGTCCGAAGTCCTTGGTGTTCAGCGACACATCGACATAGCCGTTCGCCGGGTCGTAGCCCTCGATATTTTTGGCCTCTTCTTCTGTGATCTGCGTGTTTTTATCTTCCACCTGTTCGACGATCGACTTGCGGATATAGACGTTGAATTTCCCCTTTTTCATATCGATGTCGGTGATGGTGTTGTCTTCGCACCCCATGTCGCGGCGCACCGCGATGGCGATGGCATTCTTGATGCGCTCCAGCAGCACGCCGGAGGTGATGCCCTTTTCCTTTTCGAGCAATTTAACCGCTTCAAATATTTCCAAGGTGTCGGGTGTCATGCTCTTTGCGACTGTCTTCTTGTTCATGTCGGTTCATCAGTTCCTTTCGAAAAATCCGATTTCATATTTCAAATGTCCATTTAGTATATGCCGTTTCCTTCAACGGGAATAACTTTTGCCCCCCGATTGTCTCAAGCGTGATCACGTCATCCGAAAAGCCGGATAAAATACCGATAAAATCACGCTTACCGTCGATCGGCCGGATCGTGCGCAATTCGACCTCACGGCCGACGGAGGCGGCAAAATGCTCAGGCAGACGCAGTTTCCGGTCGAGACCCGGCGAGCTTACTTCAAAGCAATAGCTTCCGCTGACGGGATCGGCTTCGTCGATCACGGGATTTGCCAACTCGGTAAATCGATAGCATATTTCGCTGTCGATGCCTTCGGGCCGGTCGATGGTCACGCGCAAAACGAAATTTCCGCCCTCTTTGAGATATTCGACGTCCCAAATCGCGACTTCGCACTGTTTTGCGACCGGTTCCATCAGAAGACGCACCGTCTCCGCGATATTTTTCCCCAAATCCCGCTCGTCTCCTTTCAAAAAATCCCCTTAACAAAAACGAAAGAGCGGGAAGACCCACTCGATGACTTGTCAAGTATAACATATTCTTTCCGCGTTTGCAAGAGGTTTTTTATACTTTATAATAAAAAATTGTAGGGCGCGGCATCCCTGACGCGCCGCGTGGATTTATGCCTGCGGATTGTACTCGCCGCGCGGGGTACGACGTAGGGGCGATTCGCAATCGCCCGAATATTATGTGCCGGCTTTCGGTCAATTACGAATCACCCATAAATCATGTGTCATCTTCGGGCGATTGAGTCGGGTCGTGCCCGATATCGCCCTACACCCAATTTTATCTCACGACGGTCAGCTTTTCTTTTATAACCGCTGTCTCCCCGAACGCATATTCCCCGTCCTTATAAACAGCTTTCAACGCTTTTCCGTCAATGGTTACTTTGCCTCCGGCGAGTTTGGTGCGCAGCTTTTTCAAACGCAGTTCCCCGCCCAAAATCGTGAGTTCCAGCGCTTTCGCGGTGATTTTCACCGTGCCCCACGCCGAATCCACGCTCCAGATGCAGCGAAATTCCGGTAACTCATCAATCGGGTCAAACCCGATCATGCCCTGTGTCATATCGAACGAAAAGCCCGAGATCAGCGGGATAAACGCATAGGTCGCCATCGAGCGGGCGTAGTTGTTGCCGCACTCGATCTCGTTGTAGGGGTTGCGCTTTTTGCCGTCATATTTTTCGCGCACCGCCCGAACCATTTCCAGTGCTTGCTTTTTCAAACCGTGTTTATACAGCAGCCCGGCGGCGGCATATTCAAAGCCGTGCATGGTCTCCTGACAGTAGGGAATCGGAATCGCGGGTTTTTCGGCGCCCTCGGGGAAGGTGCAGATGACGGTGCCGCCCTCGTCGTTCAGCGAATACAGGCGGAACGGGTTGTAAAACTCCCGCACCGAGAATTTGAAGTTGTTTTGATAGAGGTTTTCAAGCGCAATCTGCACATGGCCGGGGTCGAATAATTCCCCGAGTCCGCAGATGTCGGCGTGCCATTGCCCGAGCAGCTGGTCGATCTCGCAGCCGTCGCCGATTTGGTATTTGATCTCCCCTGCTTCGTCGTTCCAATACTGCGCGCGGGCATCCGGGTACGGATCGAGAATATGCTCGTCGTGCAAGTCGATCTTTTGCTGATAATACTTGCCGTTGAACAGCTCTTCGGTCTTTTTCTTTCCACTCTCGTATACCGCAAGATACTCTTTCGCTTTTTCCGGCTCGCCCAGATATTGTGCCATCTCGGCTCCGGCCTTTAAAGCCGCCAGATAAAAACCCTGCAGCCACGACGACGGCCCGAACAGCTCCATATCGAGCGTGTGGTGCTGCCGGCCCTCCAACATCCCGTCCTTATCCAAGTCCCATCGGTCGCGGTTTTCGGGATTCCAAGCATATTCGAGCGATTTTTGGACCTTTGGCCAAAGCCCTCTGAGCCAGTTGTCGTCACCGCAGTGTTTCCAGTCGCGCCAGACTTTGAGCACACCGCCGAACTGCCCGTCGGCGCAGGCGCGGAACATATGGATATTGCCGAGCGGCAGCATCAGCCGGAACTGCATTTCTCCCGTGGGCAACTGGTTATAGGCATAATCCAGATCGCGCACCGACCGCTCGAGTTTCGGAAACAAAAACGGCAGCGCGTAGGCGTAGTTCCAGACATGCGTGCAGCTGCCCTCGCAGCTTCCGACATCGGAAAACACGCCTTCCCAGCCGTAAAATTCTCCGTTTTCGAGCCGCATCACCGTCGGCGATTTTAACACCGACAGCGTCGCGGAAATCGCCTCGAGTATTTCCGCCGGCAGAGTCGAATCGGAGAGGGCCTTTTGAAACTTTTTGCTTTCATCGCGCAGCCGATCCCAATTTTTCAGGCAGTAAGAAGCGCAGTCGGCGGCGCTTGAAAACAATTTCGCGTAATAATTATTCCATTTTGTGTCCCACGGAACGTCGCCTCTGCCGAGCGAGAGCGGTTTCGTGGTTCGGCCGGTTTCGGGGTAGTACCAGCCCATCACAAACCGCACGGTTTTGCGCCCGCCCGGTTTGACAAAAACACGCGCCTCGACTGCGGCGGTGTCGAATTTCCCCGCCGTGTCGTAATTGCGCGGCGGCAAAACCGGTTTTTCGGTCATCTCGCGCCAAAACGTCTCAAGCGCGTCGTTCCAGCCGCCCCGGTAGCGGTAAAGCTGAACTGAAGCGTTTTCGCAGTCGGCCGCGAAACACAGTTCGCCCCCGCCCGTAAGCAGCACGCCTTTTCCGTTTTCAAGCGCCTTGTTCACGCTGTTCTCGGCGGGATTTGCCACGCTGAAACAAACGCCGTATTCGACTTCCGAATCGGTCGTATTATAAATTTCAATCTCGAAAAACGCCGCGGGAATCGAGCTGTCGGCGTCGTTTAACGGAATAAACGGGTTAAACGCGGTCAGATTGACCTGCGCGGGAAAATGCGGATCGGAAAACGCGAGTTCGGCGAACGGGAAATTGCCCTCAAACTCGCAGGACTTGAAATGCGGAAACCCCGCCATGCTCTGGTTTTCGGGACCGGTTCCCCAAAACGGCTCGTCGGTGCGCCCGATGTAATGACCGTACAAATCGCCGTTCAAAACCCGCGCGTCGAGAATCTTTCCGTCTTTGAGTGCTCTCACCGCAAAATGCGAACAGCCGTTGAACGAGCCCTTGGAGGGTTTATTAAATATTTCCCAGTCGATCAGGCGCCCGTTGCCGGCAAGCCCGACGCTTCCGCTGCCGATTCCGCCGAGCGGAAAAGAGACCAACTGTGTATATTCACCGCTGTATTTCATGTTTACCTTTCAACTTTCGCCTCCCGCCATACCAATCCGGCATGGTGTTAAAGGGGAGAGATTCATCAATTTTTATCTCAGGATAATCCCGGTTCTATTGCTCTTGAAACGCTTTCAGCATCGCCACAATGTTTTCGCAGGGCACGTCGCCCGGCACCGCGTGAGTCGGTGACGCAATATAACCGCCGCCCGGCTTCATCACCCGAATGATTCTTTTTACCTCCGCGGTCACTTCCTCGGGGGTTGCGTACGGCAGCAGACGCTGGGTCGAAATCGCGCCCCAAAACGCCAGTTTATCGCCGTATTTTTTCTTGACCGCACCGATGTCATAAATCTCGGGCTGGAAGGTCTGGTGACAGTGCAGCCCGATCTCGATCAAGTCGCCGTATACTTGCTCGATATCGCCGCAGGAGTGCTGGATGACAAACCGCCCGGCCTGCCGAACCCGCCCGTACATTTTCGCCAGACACGGCTTGATAAACTTGCGCCACAGCGCCGGCCCCATGATCAACCCTTTTTGCTGACCCCAGTCGTCTCCGAAATAGACCGCGTCGACCGGGTATTGAAGCACAATATCAATCATTTTCAGGTTAAAATCACAGATCGCCCCGAACAGCGCTTCGGCAAAATCCGGGTCGGTCAGCATATAGGCAAGGCCGTTCTCCATGCCGCACAGCGTCCAATAGCGCTCAAAGGTCGAAAAGCCGATCCCGACAAAGGAAAACCGGTCTCCCGCCTGTTCCGAGGCCCTTTTTGCCGCGGCGTGCATCTTTGCGGCGGCAGCTTCCGGTTCATGCCAGTATTTCATATCCGGCTCGGGAATCACATGGTTTGCCACGACGCCGATATCTTTATCGACGCCGCTTCTGTCCCAGATCACGCCGAAATCATCCTGATAATGTTCGGGTCTGCCCTCCATCAAACGCGGCTCCCCGGCGTATTGATCGCCGAAAATGGTGTCGGGCAGCAGCGCTTTCAATTTCTCCTCACCCATAAAGACGACCATTTTATCATGTTCTTTTTGCGTAAAGTCACAAAAACACGGCACTTTTTCCGTTTCAATATGAGACAATGCCGCGGACACAAGCTCTCTTCCGGTCATATTCAAACCTCCACATCTGTTATCTGGCCGAATTATAACATACGAAACAACCGTTTACAATTTGAATTTTACATTTTTAAATTCCTATTTTCTTTTTCCCGTGTTATAATGATGATCACAAGTTTGACCTCGGAAAGGATTTTATTGATATGACCCGCAGAGAGCGCTTTAACGCCGCCGTCAATCACCGCACGCCCGATCGGGTGCCGCAGGACCTCGCGGGCTGCCCCCAGACCCTGGTGATGACCGAAACGACCACCGATCAGCTTCGTAAACTTTTCAATATCAACGGAAAATATTCCGGAACGGGCCTTTACGACGACCGGATTTTGGAGGCGCTCGGCACCGATACCCGGCTGACCGGCGGTTTTCCGGCTCCGAAAAGCCCGCACAGCAAAAAGACGCCCGACGGCTATGTCGACGAATGGGGTATCCGATACGCCAGCGTCGGCGGACATTTCGAGATCGTCGAAAATCCGCTGCACGACCTTCCGCTCGAACGGGTTAAGGAGTATTATTATCCGTCCGCAGATGATATCGACCGGAGCGTTTTTGACGGTTACGCCGCCCACGCCAAAGATTTATTTGAAAACACCGATTATGCCGTGATCGCCCAGCACCCGTGTTACGGCGTGTTCGAGACGGGCTGCTGGATGTTCGGCTTCGATGACTTTTTATACCGCCTCGCCGCAGAACCCGAGACCGTCGAATGGTTTTTCGACCGCATCTGGCAGTATCAAAAACGCCTGATCGAGCGGTATTATTCGGCCCTCGGCGGCTACATCGACGCCACGACGAGCGGCGACGACTTCGGCACCCAGCGCGGCATGTTCATGTCGGTCGATATGTTCCGCGAAACCATTATGCCGTTCTTTAGCGAGCGCATCCGCTATACCAAAACCTTCACCAAGGCCAAATTCCAACACCACACCTGCGGCTCGGTGTTTCAGCTGATTCCGACGCTGATCGAATGCGGCGTTGAAATTTTGAACCCCATCCAGCCGAACGCCTGGCTGATGGAACCCGAACGGCTCAAAGCCGAATACGGCAAATCCATCTGTTTTTGGGGCGGCGTCGATACACAGGAACTGCTGCCGAACGGCACACCGAAGCAGGTGCGTGAAAAATGCGCCGAACTGCGCGAGCTTTTCAAAGACGGCGGCTATATCCTCTCCCCCGCGCACTGCATTCAGGAGGATGTCCCCGCCGAAAACCTGATTGCCGTTTACAAATAACCGCTACTCGATCACAATCGTTATACTGCTCTTGAGCTCAGGAATCATCACCGTCGTCTCATCCCCCTCCGTCGTAAACGGCAGGGGGATTTTTTCCGGCACGGAATAGACCTTCGACGCCTTTTTTAAAAGGTGTGCTTTGATATTTTGCATCGGAATCGTTTGGGCTAAAAACGACTTTGAAAGATCGAACCGCGATCCGCTGACATTCGTCAAATGCATCACCCAATTCCCGCCCTGTTGTCTCAAACTGACATGCGGGCAGACCGGCGCTTCAACGCGGACCGTGCTTTGACAATCAGAATCGAGCAGGTTTTGCACCATTTTCAGCAGCCAGGGCGAACCGGTCGCCTGAAAAGACGAGAAAATTTCCGGCGCAAAGTAAACGCAGGTCCCCTTTCCGAATTTGTTGATCACAACGGCGGAAAATCCGGACTTTCGGGCCGGATGGGCATGCTGATGATAAACGTGCCGTTCGGCGGTCGCTTCAAAAAGCGGTTCTGTCAAAGAGGCGCCGCTTTCGGCATTTTCATGAAGCGAAACCCGTACCGCTTTGAGATTCGCCTGATGTACCAAAATCGGGTTGTCGGGAATATCGCGGGCAATTTTTTCGGTGATATCCTTGATATCACTGATATAATCAACCGAGAATTCCGATTCCCCTTTTAAATCCACCCCCAGAACGTCAGCCAATAAAAAATTATCCGCCCGGCTTCCGTCATTGCGGTAAAGCCCGACCGGCCCGGAGGCAATCAAAACGCCCCCGCCGTTTACAAAATGCCGGACCGCCTCTGCCGTCTCTTCATCCAGACACGCCGCCCCGGGCAAAATCGCGGTATGATATCTCCCCGCGTTTGCGCAAAAAGTTTTTTCCGAAAGCACGTCGAAATGACGGCCGCTCTCAAGCAGCATTTTCACCGCGCCCGTGAGAGAATTCGAATAACTGTCATTTGAAAACACTTTGCCCCATTGCGACAGTCTGCGGCTTGCCGGCGAGTTGATCACGGCGACGTCGGGCACGCTTTCGGTATTCACGAGCCACGGTTCCAGCGCTTTTACTTTATCGTACGCGCTCTTGATGGATTGCTTTACGCACTGATTCACGCTCGAGGCGAATTCCCCCGAGGGATAGGGCACATGGTTGACCGCACACCCTCCGCCGTTTGCGGTAATCATCGAAACGACGGTCTCCAGGTTCTCTTTGGGCAGAATGCTCCAGTCGCCCCAGCTGCCGAGCTCATAAGGGATGCTCATGATCACCGGCATCCCCCGGGACTGCGCCCATTTCACCCGAATCAGCCCGTCCGTAAAATCCGGCGCGTGAAATTCCGTTGACAAAATGTCGGCTTTGCCGTCCGCCCCGTTTTCCAGACGGGGATTCCCCGAGCCGTTCCATAAAATACGCACGTCCCGCGTCTGCCGGATGGTCTGCGCAAGTCCCTCCAGCAGCCTTGTTCTCGACTCTGTCAGAAATTCGTGAAACTCCCGGAGTTCCTTGGTCCCCCGTTCGAATTGATCCGGGAGCGTATATCCGTATCGTTTTTCGAAACGCTCTTTGCAATAGCGGCAGTGGCAGGTGTCGGGAGAAAAATAAGTGATGTCCAAAAAGATGCCCTGCACCTCATATCGCCGCAGCAGGTCGGCAATCCGCTCCTTCGCGATCCCGAAATACGGGCTGTTCGGGCATAAAATTTTATAATAATCATAGGCGATCACGGGTTTTCCGGCGCCGTCGATCATTCTGTATTCCGGAAAACGTTCGCCGAGTTTATCATCCAGCAAAACGTTGAAATAAGTATAGATCTCCACGCCGTATTTTTTCCCCGCCGCTATGGCCTGTGCAAGGTAATCGCTTTGAACGGCGGTATTCCTTTTCACGAGATCCGAATCATAAAACGCGCAGCCGCAGGCGTCTTTCCCGATAAAAACGAGGGTCTGTATTCCCGCCTCCGCCGATGCGCGGACATATTCCTCCGGGTCGAGCGGGATGGAATCGTGGCATTCGCCCACCTGAAAATCGAGCAGCCCGCAGCGCAAATTCACGCTTTTTCTTTTTTCGGCCATCTTTTTGCCTCCTGTCATTCCGCTTTTTACCGTTGATTCTTTGATTATTATATCGGATTGTGTCTTCAAAAGCAAACCTTTCGATTTGCTATTCCCTCCGGATTGCTGTAAAATGGAAACAAACCGATCTTTTGTAAAATAATTTGTAAGATTTTACCCCGCTCAACCGTATTAGGGTCGGAGGTGAGTTGATGCCGATCGGGACCACGCTGACCGAACAGGCGTTTTTGCGCCACTCGGAACTCGTTTACCGGGTCTGTTTTGTCTATCTCAAAAATCAAGCCGATGCGGAGGATGCGGCCGCGGACACCTTTGTGCGGCTGATGGAGAGCCGAAAGACGTTTGAGTGCGACGAGCATCTCAAGGCCTGGCTGATCGTCACGGCCAAAAACCTCTGCAGGGACGCCCTGTCCCATTGGTGGCGCAAAAAGCGGATCGGCAGCGAAACGCCGGAGTTCGCCGAAGCGCCCGGTGAAGACCGCGAGACCCTTTCGATTTTGTTGGAGCTGCCGGTCAAATACCGGGAAGCATTATCGCTTCATTGCCTCATGGGCTACAGCGGTGAAGAGACCGCCAAAATCCTCGGGATCAGCCCGTCGGCATTGTATGTCCGGCTCAGCCGGGGCCGCGAAATGCTTCGACAGGCGCTTGGCGAAGCTCCCGCGAAACCGAAATCCGTGAAATCCCGGTCTTCCGAACCCCGGACGCTCCGCCCGACTGACAGCTTGTGACTTTTGGCTTTACGGAAAGGATGAATCTTATGAATCCCATTGATCAAAAAATCGAGGGCGCGCTCGAACAAGTGACCCTCTCGCAGGATGCGAAATACCGCATCAAAAATAAAGTAAAGGCGTTTCCTGCCAAGCATAACAAACGCATTGGCGGAAAACTCTCCTCCGCCGCGTTTTTAAGCATTGTTTTGGCCTCATTGATCTTCATAACGGCGGCAGCTGCCGTAGGATTTTCGCTGTTCAAAGGAATATACGGCGAAAAGGCGGAAACCCTGACGCCTTACGGCGTCACCATCGGCACCAGCGTGCAAAACGGAGATGTTCAATTGACCCTGCACGAATCGGTCGCGGACGATTACGCCACCGCCTATATCTTCTCAATCAAAGGCCTTACTGACGCAGGAAAGGCACTTGTTGCCTCCAATACCCTTGACCCGAACGCCGATGAAACCGTCTTCCGGCAGACAAACAAAGGAGAAACTCTTGTTAAAACAGTTTTGACCGACAATTATCCGACTACTTCCGTTGAAAAAAACCCTCCGAAAGAAAACGCCGATTGTCAGTTGTACGAATTGCATCAGCAAACAGATTCTGACGGGGAATACGTGTATTTCGACATCGGCCTGCGCCGTAATAACGTCATGTATAACGCCGAAAACAACGCCTCCTATGTGATTATTCCGATTGAATCCCTGCGTGAAGAAAGCCGTGAATATTTCGCATTATATATCATCACTCCGGAGGTACAGCAGCTTACCTTGACTTTTAACGGCTTGGAATTATCGCTGCCCCAAGCGACAACATATATTCCGGGCACCGAAGTCATTATTGATGGTTATATTCAAGATTATATGCTGACTGAAGGTGGTCTGGTTATGATAATGTATGATTATCCCACCAGTGCAGTTTTAACACCGTTGGGATTGTATGTAAACGATAATCATGCCAGATCGCTTGCATATAGGTATGCGTCATTGACCTTCAATGACGGCAGCGAACAATATCTGAGCGAAATTTCAAACGATAAATCCGGTATCGCAAGCTGGAAGCCCCGTTATTTACCGACTCATTATCAAGGCGCAGTCTATCTGTTCAACGAAATCATGGATATTTCCACCGTTAAATCCCTTGTATTCAGCGATGAAATTGAATTCCCATTCGACGGCAGCGCGCCGTTTGTCCGTTCTTCCGGCAGAATTTTAGACCCAAACGACCCTCAACTCCTGTATTGGAAAATTACCGCTCAAATTCGGGATTATATCATCGAAAATTGCCCCGAATCTCAATATGTTCGAAAAACCGGTTTTCGTGCTTCTGATTTTTCATGTAGCTATGAAATTATCGATAACGGCAGTGTAAATGATAATAACTGTAAATTCATAATCAGTTTCTCCAGACTATCAGGAGGTACACTTGAAGAGGAAGCCCGGGCTAAGGTCGAAAGCATAAAACGCGGGATTAATTATGACTTGTCCTTCAACGTAGCGGGCACAGGCGTTTACAATGGCACTGATGTTCTGGTCGTAGAATGCGGTGAAACTTCGCCGGGTCTTTACAAGCGCTGCATTTTTGCGTTTTATGAAGGCAAATTACTGACTATCGAATACGACGGCTATACCGGCCAGCCGACCGATTATGCGTTCGACGCTCTTTTAAACCTGATCAAATTCGATTGAAAATCAATTCATAAATCAAAAATAGTCGTTTGTAAAATTCATTGCTGTTGAATACAGTGAACCTTCGTTCAGTGATTATAAACGCTGTATCTACGCTCTGTATGAAGAAAAATTATGGTGCATTGAATATCGCGCCGATCCGGATCTGCCAAACGACTACGCCTTTAACGCGCTTTTGGATCTGATCACTTGATAAAACGTATTTCAAACTTTTCAACGGGCCGCTTCTGCGGCTCTTTTTCTTGTAAAAAACTCCTTTTCGGGACGTTTTTCGAAAGTGATACAACCCCGAAAACCCGTTTATGCTCGCGCGCGCGACCGGCGCGTCAGCGCCGGTGCATCTGTTTCTTTTTCTTTTTTGTTTTTTGTTTTTTGTTTATCGTTTTCATTTTCATTTTCTTTTCCATTTAGATCTGCATTTACATATACATTAACATTGACATTATCATTTACATTAGGGGTTTACAGAGGTTCTCCTTCCGGATTTGACGCCGAAACCCCTTGGGGTTATCCTCACATAACCCCCGGGGTTTGGCATCAGAGGTTGGTCATGGGTCCAAAAAAGGATATGAACGTTGATAGTATGAAGCCCGGACCGCAATCGATTTCCGCTCTTTTACCCCTTTTTGCTGCCGTCAGCGTGAAATCGGCCTCCGGGCGCCTCCGAAAGGGCCCTTTCCGGCTCAATTTTCATTTTTCGGCCTGCCTCCGAGCTTTCCGTACGGCGCCCCTTTTTTTCCGTTTTCATACCTCTTGTGATTTGCCTCAAGCTGAGGGGCGATCAAAGCGAACATCCCGAGAGCCACACCGGATAACGGAACGTCCTCCATACCCAGTCCCCGATGGATGATCGCTATCATGAGTTTCAGCTGATCTTCCTCCTTTTTGAGCGTCTCGATCGCTTCGTAAAAGCTGCGGTAGAAAACAAAACTGTTGATCGGCATACGCGTTTCCTTTCTGACCTGACGGTCACCCTCCCGATTCGAAAATCGGATCTTCGTTTTTGATGCGGGGCGCTTGTGTGAGCCGAAGCGCCCTTCCCTGCCGCACTGCCTCGCATCATCGGCTTCACAGAGGCGGCGCAACAGTTATACTATTATTTTAACATATATAATATCATGTGTCAAGTATATTTATGATATTTTCTATTATTTTTTAAATCGGTTTTTCTTTTGCATAAAAGTTCCCTAAAATCATTTGTCGCAATATCATGAAAAATGACGATGCGCTCAGTTTGGCATAACTTGTATTTTGTACCGTATTATTGTAAAATGCAGACAGGAAAAGATCCGACAGTGCGATAAAGGGAGGTGGTTCATCCATGGGTTCCGAAACGATCAAAAAAAGGACTGCGTCCGAAAGCGAAGCGACCCGGAAGGATACCGGCTCCCGGACTCATCACTTCCGAAAATACCCGGTGAAGACCGTTATCGCTCTTGCCGTGGATTCCCTGCTCGTTTTGTCGGCTGCCGCGATCGGCGGCGTTTCTTATTACAAATCCAACAACGGAACCGGAGCCCGGCAGCCCCGCAGAACCACGATCGGAACCAGCGCGCAAAACGAGGATGTTCTGCTGACCCTGCACGAATCGGTTTCCGACGATTACACAACCGCTTATATCTTCTCGGTCCAAAGCCTGACCGATGCCGGAAAATCTCTTTTAAACGCCAATACGTTCGACCCTGACGCATGTCGGGCGGTGTTTGAGCCGGCCGATGCGGAAGAACCCGCTTTAGAGACGCTTGCGAACACCGAACCCGCTGCCATCGCCGATGAAAAAACACCGCTCGCCCAAAACATCGATTCCCGTTCCTATACGCTTGAGATACTCTCCCCTTCCGGTGATTCCGTTGAATTAAATATCGGCCTCCGTCGGAAAGGCCTGATTGATGATGCGGAAAACAGCGCGGTTTTCGCAATCCGCCCCATTGCCGCGAAAGGTGAAGAAAACCGCGAATTCTATTCGCTGGACATCATCGGCGACGCGCCGCAGCAGCTTTCATTGACCTTTGACGGACTTGAAATTCCGCTGTCAAAAGCGACGGCGCGCAATTCCGGGATTGAAATCGGCATCGGCGGCTGCCTGCGGGATTACTTTCAAACCGAGGGAAAATCCGCTCAGACGACGTCCGATTATCCTGACGATGCGGTGCTGACCCCGCTTGGGCTGTATGTGAACGGCGGGAACCAAGCGGCCTTCTTTTACGATCATGCGAAACTGGTTTTTAATGACGGCAGCGAAGTCGGATTAAACCGGCTGTCACAAGCCGAAAAAGAATATTGCCCTTCCTTCTTTGCCGACGCGGATGATTCTCTTTCGGTCTTTCTTTTCAAAGATTTAGTAGATAATTCCTCCCTGAAGTCACTGGTGTTTTTCGACGAGGTTGAAATCCCGACAGACGGCGGGACACCGTTTGTCCGCTCAACCGGCCGAAAGCTGAAGACCTCTTCGGATACGGACGTTGTTTGGACCGGTGTTCAGCGGCTTCGGGATTATATTGCCGAGGCCTGTCCGGTCCCGGTTGGCGTTCAGGGCTCTGCTTCGGAAAACGCCTGGTCAAATGTCAAATACGGTGGTAAGGACACGCTGTGTTTTGATGTCGTATCCGATTTGGATGCCGATAAGGCCGACCGCTTCTTCATCTCGTATACCGAAATTTCCGGTTTGGCGCTTGAACAGGAAGCACGCGCCATGATCGAGAAATGCAATACGGAACAGCGCGCCGCCGGAATTCCCCGTACGTTGTCATTTAAGATCATCAAAACGGGCAAACTTGTCGGCAACCAATTGATTGCCGTGGATTGCGGTGAGACGGCGCCCGGATACACAAAGCGCTGCATATTCGCCATTTACGGCAACCGGCTTGTCACCGTTCAATATGACAGTTTCAAAGACGGCGCCGCTTATCAGGCGTTTGACGAACTGTTGAAATTGTTTTAAATTCGGCAATTTCATTCAGATCCTCACGATATGCATTTTCTTTGTCCGAATATCATCACAAACGGTGATTAACATCCATAATTTTGTATATAAATATGCGGTTTCCCTTGACAAAACCTCTTTTTCTTGTATAATGGTTAAAACGCCTCCGAAACAGGGGCGTTCAGCATTCACAAGAACGTGAATGTTTAAAAAGAATGATCCTTACGGTTCATTCTTTTGATGTTTATATGAGAACGTTTTCAGGTCCGATACATAAAACGTCCCATACGGCATATGATTGGTCGCATGCGAAAGATCATTGCGGACGATCCGCCGCACAAACCGCCTAATTTTTTCCGAAGAGAGAGGTAGTCGTACATGGAAAAACAAACCGTCCTCACCAACGAGGGACTGGCAAAACTCAACGAAGAACTCACACAACTCAGAACCGTCACCCGAAAAGAAGTCGCGGAACGCCTTAAAATCGCCCGCGGCTACGGCGATCTCTCCGAAAACAGCGAGTATGACGAAGCGAAAAACGAACAGGCCAAAGTCGAGGCGCGAATTCTCGAACTCGAGACCATCATCACCAAAGCCAAGGTCGTCAGCCGCAGCGACATCAACAGCAATGCCGTCGGCATCGGCTCCCATGTGCTGCTGCTCGACACCGAGTATAACGAGGAGATGGACGTCTTTTTGGTCGGGAGCAGCGAATCCGATCCGGACGGCAACCGTATCTCCAACGAATCCCCGATCGGCGAGGCCATTCTTGGCCGTAAAGTCGGCGATACCGTTGAAGCCGTCACCCCATCCGGGACTCTGAAATTTAAAATTTTAAAAATTCTCGAATAAGAGTTCCCTCCCGTTTAAAAAACAGCATAGGAATGAAAAAATAATGGAAACAGGAAACGAAAACGCCCTTCAGCCCGAACTCTCCGAAATTCTACAAATCCGGCGCGACAAGCTCACGGCCCTTCGGGCTGCGGGCAATAATCCGTTTGAGATCACCGTCTTTGACCGTAAAAACACCGCCGCCGAGATCATCGGGGATTTTGAAAAATATGAAAACCAAACCGTCAGCGTCGCGGGCAGAATGATGTCGTGGCGCGATATGGGTAAGGCCTGCTTCATGGACCTTCAGGACACGAGCGGCAAAATCCAGCTCTATATCAAAATCGACGAGGTGGGCGAAGAGACCTATGCGGGAATGAAAAACTGGGACATCGGGGATATCCTCGGCGTTGTCGGCTATGTTTTCCGTACCCGCCGCGGCGAGATTTCGATTCACGCCCATCAGGTGACCCTGCTTTCCAAATCCCTGCTCCCGCTCCCCGAAAAATTCCACGGTCTGACCGACACCGATCTGCGTTATCGCCAGCGGTATGTCGATCTCATCGTCAATCCCGAGGTCAAGGACACGTTTTATAAGCGCAGCAAGATCCTCTCGCTGATCCGCAAATTCCTCGACGCGAAGGGCTATCTCGAGGTCGACACCCCGGTGCTGCACACGCTCGAAACCGGCGCCGCGGCCCGTCCGTTCAAGACCCACCACAACACCCTCGACATCGATATGTATCTGCGCATCGAGACCGAACTCTACTTAAAGCGCCTGATCGTCGGCGGCATCGACAAGGTCTATGAAGTCGGCCGCATCTTCCGCAACGAGGGGATGGACACCCGCCACAACCCCGAATTCACTTCCGTCGAGCTCTACGAGGCCTACACCGACTTTCACGGCATGATGGATATCGTCGAAGAACTCTATATCTATCTGGCCAAAGAGGTCTGCGGCACCGCCGAACTCACTTATCAGGGCAAACAGATCCGCATGGACGGCCCGTGGCCCCGCGTCACGATGGCGGATGCGGTCAGGCAGTATTCCGGCGTCGATTATTACGACTGGAAGTCCGACGAAGACGCGCAAGCCGCCGCAAAGGCAAAGAACGTCCATTATGATAAAAACGCCTGCACCAAGGGCGATATCCTCGCGGCTTTCTTCGATGAATTTGTCGAGGCAAACCTCATCCAGCCCACTTTTATCTATGATTATCCGGTCGCCATTTCTCCGCTTGCGAAGCGCAGACCGGACGATCCCGAATTCACCGAGCGTTTCGAATTTTTTATCAACGGCGGCGAGATGGGCAACGCCTTCTCGGAATTAAACGACCCGATCGACCAGCGGGCGCGTTTTGAGCGTCAGGCCGCGGAACGCCGCAGGCAGGGCGCGAACGCGCAGGTCGACGAGGATTTTTTGACCGCAATGGAATACGGAATGCCGCCGACGGGCGGGCTCGGCTTCGGGCTCGACCGGCTGGTGATGCTGCTCACCGACAGCGCGTCGATCCGGGACGTGCTGTTGTTCCCCACCATGAAGCCGGAACTTTAATTGCAGGCCTTAGCTGCCGCAATACGGACATAGCGTTCCTTGGGGACGCCGGAAGGGAGACCTTTCATATGTCGAGAAAACTCACGTCGCAGGAATCGGCCGGCCCGACGCTTGAACACCTCGAATACACGCCTTTGACGCCCGGGCAGAAGTTTGGCGAGTTTTTTGCTGACCACTGGAAACTGATTGCCATCCTTGCGCTGGCTGTTATCGGCGCAATCGTGGGATTTGCCCAATTGACCAAAGAACCGGTTCCCGACGTCAAGGTGCTTTTTTTATCTTCGTCCTATGTTCTGCCTGAAAAAACCGCCGAAAAGCTTGAAGGTCTGCTGGTGCCCTATACGCCGGATGCCAATAAAGATTCGGCGCAGTACGCAAAAGTCTATTCCTGTTACTTCGATAAAGGCAATACCGGTTCGAATCCCAAAGAAACCGCTTTGGCCGCGCAGCTGCTTGCCGACGACACCTGCTATGTGATCTTTGCCGATCCCGACGCCTATGCGTGGCTCGCCGAAAACGGCTATGTCTCCAAATTGGGAGATTTCATTACCAACCGCCCGGATATCGAACCGGACGCGCTCGGTTTTAAAATTTCGGATTCAAATATATTCGGTTATGTCAATAACGGGACTTTCGCTTTCGCGGGAGATGATTTCGGACTCTCCAACGCGTTCGCCGATTATCAGGTGATTTTTAAAACAGGGGCTTATAACGAGCTGACCGGTGATTCTCTGACTGCCCTGCAATCCTCCGTCGTGTTTTATAAGGGTGTCGCCGCAACCGTATTCACCTCTTCTTCATCCGGGTCCGCACCCTCGGAAACATCTTTTGTCATCGGGGTAGATTGAAATGGCAAGAAAACTCACTTCAAAAGAACAGAGCGATCCCGTTTTTACCCCCATCCGCACAAAAGCGGAGGTCGGACGGTGGGAGCGCTTTTCGGATTTCTGGTCGGAATTCCGCTGGCTGGTGATCCTGGGCATCGCGGTTCTTTTAATTATCATCTATGCGGTTTTTTCGGTTTTCAGCAAAACTCCGGATCTGACGCTTTGCATTGTCACGACCGGCACCGCCGCAGACGCCGAACTCGGCGACCGGCTTGTCAAGGAACTGACGCCTTATGCCATGGATATGAACGGTGACGGCAAGGTTCTGCTCGTCACAGAATACTGCACCATCGGTTCTTCCGGAGCGACGGAAGCGGCTTTTGAACTGGATATCGCCGGAGGCAAAAAATTCGCGGTTCTCAGCAGCCCCGAGGCGACAAAATACCTCGCCGAACACAATCTGGACGAACCGATGACCTCGTTCTCCGACAAACTGCCCGCGGGAACCGTCGGCGTTAAAGTCGGGCAGCTCGATGTTTTCGAGAAAGATCTCGCATTGTACGACGACCTCGAGGGCTGGACCTTTTTAATGCGCAGCTATTCGGCAGAAGGGCTAAATAAAGCAAGGGAAACCAAGACCGAGCAGGCCTCCGCGTTTCATTTTTATGTATGGCTCCTGAATAATTGGAACGGCGAACTTCCGGGCGCCGTCAGTCAATAAAAAACAGACAGAAAACAAAAGGAAATCAGACTATGAATTACCGTCTCAGCGAGAGCTTTAAAAACCTCAGGCCGTCGGCCATCCGTGAGATTTTAAAACATACCTCCGGCACCGACGTCATTCCGTTTGCCGCCGGAAACCCGTCTCCGGAGGCCTTTCCGACCGAGGATATCCGACGCATCATCAACGAGATCACAAAAAGGCCTCCCGCGGCTTTTTTGCAATACGGCATCAGCGAGGGTTATGCGCCGCTGCGCGACTATCTGAAAGCCGATCTGACCGCAAAGGGGCTGAAGTCCGATTCCGACGATCTGATCATCGTCTCGGGCGCGCAGCAGGGCATTGATCTCTCGGCGCAGATTTTTTGCAATGCGGGAGACGTGATTCTTTGCGAGGACCCGTCCTTTATCGGTTCCTTGAACGCCTTCCGCTCCCACGGCATCAAACTCGCGGGAATTCCGATGGAAAACGACGGGCTGGATCTCGCAGCGCTGGAAAAGGCGATGAAAACACCGGAAGCGAAGCTTTTATATGTGATACCGAATTTTCAAAATCCTTCGGGCACTTCGACTTCATGGGAAAAGCGCATAAAAATTTATGAACTCGCGAAGAAACACGGAATCGTCATATTGGAGGACAACCCCTACGGCGACCTGCGGTTTGCCGGCGAGGAGATCCCGACCATCAAATCCCTTGACCGGGACGGCCTTGTGATCTACTGCGGCAGCTTCTCCAAACTGATCGCGCCCGGCATCCGCGTCGGTTATCTGCTTGCCGACGCCGAGTTGATTGCCAAACTGACCGTCGCCAAACAGGCCTCCGATGTACATACCAACCTGCTGGCCCAGATTCTCGTCCACGAGTTCATCAGCACCTGTGACCTCCCCGCGCACACGAAAAAAATGCAGTCCCTTTACCGGCATAAATATAACCTGATGGCGCGCGGGCTCGAAGAAAACGTCCCCGGCACCGTGCGGTTCACCAAACCCGAGGGCGGCTTGTTCGTCTTTGGTTATCTGCCCGAAACGATGGATATGATGGGCGTCGTCAGGGCCTGCATCGACCGGAAACTCGCCATCGTGCCCGGCTCCGCGTTCTCGGTCGACCTTCAAAAACCGGCACACACGATCCGCCTCAACTTTTCGACCCCCTCCGACGAACAGATTGTCCGCGGCTGCGAGATCTTAGGCAATGTGATAAAAGCATTGTAACCCATTTTGGAGATCAAGACCTCTGAACTTGCCTTTCTTGTTAAAGGGAGGGGAACCACCGAAGTGGCGGTGGGATTCATCCCTGCGGGGGAATTTTTGAATTAACCTACGATAAGGACGATCGATCACCATGGAAAACGAAGCCAGAAAACGCATTTTCTCGGGCATCAAGCCGACCGGCGAACTGCATCTCGGCAGCTATCTCGGCGCAATCAAGAACTGGGCCTCTCTTCAGGACGAATACGACTGCGTCTACTGCATCGTCGATATGCACGCCGTCACCGTCCGTCAGGACCCGGCGACGCTGCGCAAAAGGTCGCTGAGCCTGCTCGCGCAGTATATCGCCTGCGGCCTCGACCCGAATAAAAACATCATGTTCATCCAGAGCCACGTCCCGGCGCACGCCGAACTGGCCTGGGTATTGAATTGTTTCACCATGGTCGGCGAACTCAATCGCATGACCCAATTCAAAGACAAATCCAAAAAGAATAAAGACAACATCAATGCCGGGCTTTACGATTATCCGGTTTTGATGGCGTCGGATATTTTGCTGTATCAGGCCAATCTCGTCCCGGTCGGAGATGACCAGAAGCAGCACGTCGAACTCTGCCGCGACGTTGCGGGGCGTTTCAACGGCGTCTACGGCGACGTCTTCACGATTCCGGAGCCGTTCATCCCGAAAATCGGCGCGCGCATCATGAGCTTGTCCGACCCGGAGAGCAAGATGAGCAAGTCCGAAGAGGACCCGGCGGGAACCGTCGATTTGATGGACGAGCCGAACATCATTTTGTCGAAATTCAAAAAAGCGGTCACCGACAGCGAGACCTGCGTCAAATATGACCCGAAGAATAAAAAAGGCATCTCCAATCTGATGAGCATTTACAGCGCATCGACCGGAAAGACCTTCAAAGAAATTGAAGCCGAATTCGAGGGCAAAGGCTACGGCGTGTTCAAGCCGGCGGTCGGCGAAGCGGTGGTCGAACTGCTGCGCCCGATCCGCGCAAAGGCCGGGCAGCTGCTCTCCGACAAGGCCTATCTCGAGAGCATCTACAAAGACGGCGCGCAAAAAGCCTCCGTCCTCGCTGCCCGAACTTTATCCAAGGTCTATAAAAAAGTCGGCTTCGTGGCAAAATAATCTCTTTACCTCCCTTGTCAAAGGGAATGGGGGAAGGAGTTCGCTTTACGAACTCCCTGATGAATTGCAATGCAATTCATTTTCCCCTGCAGCGGTGGTAGGATTCTCGGATTCCTTTGTTTTTTAGTAAAATGACATTCCAATCGGCTTTTTCCGAAGGGTATGCCACTTTAAACTTTAAATTTTTCACTTTATCCTAAGTTAATTATTGTTTTAAAACAATTTTACCTTTTTCGGTTCTTCTTTTTCCCGCTCCTCCCGGTCTTTTTTCACAAGGATCAGATTGAGCAGCGCAAACACCCACCCGGTTGACAGAATCACAATCAAAATTGCAATGCCGGTGCTGCCGACGGGCGTCAGAATCACTCCGAAACCCGCGAAAAAGCTGATTGCCCCCAACACCAGCACATATCGGCTCGGCAGGAGATATTTTTCGTTTCCTCCCGGGATCAGATAGTGATTATAGGTATTAAAACTCTTCATCGCGCAAACGATCATCGCGATTGAAGTGAGCAGAACCAATCCGAATATCAAAAAACTGAGGATTCCGGCAAAGCTCATCAGCTGCTCTTTCATTCCGTTTCGCCTTCCCAACATCGAAATCAGGGAAAGCCCCGTAAAAAAGACAATAAAAAAACCCAGCATGGACTGAAGAAACATCACGATGCCCGAAATTTTTAGAATGATGGGCCCCTTGGCCATAACGCTCCCTCCCCGCTGAATCGAAATCTTATGATGCTGCCGCCGCTTTGATTCGTCCCGGTTCGTTTATCTGTATCATATCTCCGAATTTTTCGGTTGTCAAGTTCCCTCTTTAAAAATAAAAGCGCCGTTCCAAAACGGCGCTTCCATCATTTGCTTTTTATGGTTTTTATCTCTTTTCACTGTAGAATTTGCGCGTTCTGCAGACCGAGCGCGGCGTTCGATTCTTTCAAAACATCCGCGACGCCGTAAAACACCGCATCTTCACGATAGGATTTCAAGCTCTCCGCTATCGTCGCTTTTTCGAAAATAACCGCCCTGTACAGCTGTCCGTAGACGTTGCGCCGGAGCAGTTTCGCCGATTCCTCATAAGCGGGGCCGCCCGGAGCATAGTAAGCCGGAACTTCGACCATCAGTTTCTGTGCCTGATACCGGTCGATATAGCCGTCGATCTTCTTTTTTAAGCCCGTAAGGACTTCTGCGTATTCCGCTCCGCTTTTGCCGGCGGACACCGCGAAACGTTCGCCCAGTGAATTTTGATAATATCCGCCCAAATTCGGGCATGCGCCGAGTTCGGTATTGCCGATTGCGATTCCGTATAACGGGTCATAGGCAGGCGCGGTGCAGGTGCCGTCGCTTTGGAGCGTATAAGCCCCGTCTCCGAAATTGCACTCCAGATAACTCGCGCCGTTCAACCCGTAACATAAATCCACAAACCGGTTGATCACCTGATTCGGCATCGGCGTCGCGGAAGTCATGACATACCCGTAAACCGAATTTGAATAGGTGAGCGGATGCTCTGTGCTGAGCGGCGGCATCGGCTCGAACACTTCGGAAGCCCACTGCAAAACTTCTTTGTTCATGGGATCAAAGGGCTTTCCGGTGATTCGCTCGTAATTCGCGGCCGCATAGGTCAGTCCGGCTTCGAGAAGCGCTTTCGGATTGGTCATATAAATGGTGCCGTATTTGCCGGCCATCGCGTCTTCGCTGATTTGATCGAAATTGTAGTAGGCGGAGGAATCGGGATCGATGACCCCGTCGGCGAAAAGCTGTTTCAGATAAGTCAGCGCCTGTTCGGCGTTTCCTTTGAACAGCGCGTCGGCAATGCAGCCGAGTTCGGGGTCATAGCCGAGCGTCGTGCTTGTCGTTTGGTCGAAATATAACCCGAACGCCTGCATGATCTGGGTATTAAAAGCCGGATTGAAAAAGCACAGCAAAAAATCGTTCCCGACGACGCCGTCCCCGTTCATATCGTTTAAAAGAAATTGTTTGCCGACGTTCTCAAACTCGGCAAGCGTCTTCGGCATCTGAAGCCCGAGCTGTTTGAGCCACTGCGTGTTGACCGCGAGTTCCCGGTTCAAACTGAGGCCGCTGCCGATCACACTGTCCGGCGAATAGGGGATCGCGTAGATATTGCCTTCAATTTTGAAGGTGTTTCGAAATTCCTCCGGCAGCGCAAGCCAGGAAGTGTTTTTGGCGAGATAGCCGTCGAGCGGCAATATTTTGCCTTCATGCGCCAGTTCTTTGATCTTGAGGGGATTGTCGAGCAGCACAAGGCCCTCCCGCTCTCCGTTCGCGGCCAGTTCGGTGCTCTGTCCGATCTGCTCGTTGTAAATCGTGAAGTCCGTATTGCTGTGCACCGACATATATTCGATCCACGCGTCTCTCGTGTCTTTGTCGTAGTAGTAGCTGTATTCGTTTTGAGAGACAAAACTGTAATAATTCGTAACGCTGATGCCCACCTGTTCGGTCGGCGACACCGGCGGATTGGCCGAACCGCCTTTTCCCGAACAGCCCGCCGAAAAGAATATCAGCGCCATAAACGCGGCGGTTATTTTTTTCATCATAGTCCCTCCGTCACTCCGCCGTTTTAAGACAGATTTTCGCCTTTCAATCGCTCTTGAAATGATTATATCTGCGTTTCTTGAAAAGTCAATAAAAAAGCGCCGTTATGACACGACGCTTTACTTGCGGATTACCACATTGGGAGCGCCTGCAGTGCGCACAACGGCCAATACCGTTCCCTGCAGAAGTACGGCGGGCGATCACAGATCGCCCCTACGGGCTGGAGTGTCACTGCGTATTTTTAACTGCCAACTATTCACTTGGAATTCCGCTAACTCACAACATTGACCGGCTTTCCGTCTAAAAACGCCTTCATATTGCTTGCCACCAAACCGATCAGCCGCTGGCGCGCTTCTTTGGAAGCCCATGCGGTATGCGGGGTGATCACGCAGTTCTTGGCGCTGAGCAGCGGATTATCGGCCTTCATCGGCTCGACCGTCAGCACATCAAGGCCTGCCGCGGCGATTTTGCCGGAATTGAGCGCGTCGGCCAACTCCGGCTCATTGACGACCCCGCCCCGGGACGTGTTGATCAGCACCGCGGTCGGCTTCATCAGCGCGAGCGTGTCTTTGTTGACCAGTTCTTTGGTCTGCGGAGTCAGCGGGCTGTGAATCGTCAGATAATCGGAACGCGCGAACAGTTCTTCTTTGCTCACGAGTTCATAAGGGCAGTTCTCGGGTTTTGTTCGCGTGCAGACGATCACCTTCATGCCGAACGCGTCGGCCGCTTTGGCGACCGATTTGCCGATGCTGCCGTATCCGAAGATGCCCAGGGTCTTGTCTTTGATCTCGGTGATCGGATAAGGAAAATAAGAAAACGCCAGCGACCTGACCCAGTCGCCGTTATGCACCGACCGGTCGTATTGCCCGATGCTGCCCGCAATCTGCAGCAGCAGCGCGAACACATGTTGCGTGACCGAGTCGGTCGAATATCCCGGCGCGTTGCAGACCGTAATCCCATGCCGTCTCGCGGCTTCGAGATCGATGTTGTTATATCCCGTCGCAAAAAGGCCGACGTATTTGATGTTTTTGCACTGCGCAAAAATTTCCCCGGTCAAAACTGCCTTGTTGACCAAAACGATATCGGCGTCCCCGATGGTTTCGGCCAAATCTTTCGGCGGGACGATGTCGTGAAAAGTCACGTCGCCGAGCGCCTCGATGGCGGAAAAATCGACGTCACCGACCGTGAGCGTGCATTTGTCAAATAAGCTGATTTTCATAAAACGGTTCCTCCGGGAAAATATACAGCCATTATATCGTAAAACCGCTCTTATTTCAAGGCAAATATGGTGACAACGGTTTTACCTGATCTGCGCCGCCGGCTGCACGAATCATCCCCTAAAAAAAATTAATTTACTCCCACCCTTCGACCGAATCTGCCTGATTTGCAGATTATCATAAATCTACGGCTTGTCCGTGGAGGGAAAAGAGATGGAGAGAATCTTACAGAGAGTAAAAGTGTTTTTCTCCGCAAGAATAGAAATAAAAGCGGGCATCAGAACGGCACTTTTATGGGCTGCGCTCGGATTCGGCGCGGCGTTTTTCAAAGTGGGCAACGGCTATACCCCGTTTGCAGCCGCCTTATGCGGCGCATTGCCGTTTACCGGCGGTATCGCGGCCGCAGCCGGCGCGTTGATCGCCGGAATCGTGATTCTGCCCGATGTGCAGGGCGGCGTCATTATGATGTCCGTCGGGCTTGCGCTTGCCGCAAGGCTGTTTTTCCGTCAAAAATCCCGTTTTTGGGGTATTTTCACGGCAGCGGCCGCGGCGCTTGCCGCTTCCGTTCTGCTCAAATATCTGCCCGATAAAACGGTTTTCACCCTGCTCGGCGCGATTTTCGAGGGGCTTCTGACGCTCGGCGTCTGCTTTTTGGTGAGCCCTCTGAATTTCACGGCGGCGTTTTCCGACAGGGCTTCGGGACTCGCCGCGTTTGTGATTTTATTTGCGGTCTGCGCCGCTCCGGGCAGCGCCGGCTTCGGCGGCCTCGCCCTGGGAAGAATCATTGCCGTCGCCGCGTTTTTATTGTTGATCCGCGACGCCAATCCCTTATACGCGGCCGCCATCGGCGCGGTCGGCGGATTCATTCTGACTTGCACCTCGAAAAATATGATGGTGCTGTCGCCTGCCCTCGCGCTTGCGGCCTATGCGTTCTGCGCATTTCGAAGGAGTGCTTACGGGCGCTCCTTTTTGTTTTTCGGAGTTTCGTCGCTGGTCTTAATCGCCTGTTCGGACGCTTACGACGCCTTGATCTGCATCTATGAAGTCGGCATCTCGGCGTTGGTGTCTTCTTCGGTTCCGATCAAGCTCTATGAAAAGCTGAAGCGTGAAAAAGGCCGCCCGCCGGTTCAGGAGAGCCCCGAGGCAAAACGGCTGTTTGCGCTCTCGGATGCGATGCGCGAGGTCTACTGTGATCTGCATGAGGCCGATAACCGGCTTTCGGCGCTGAAAACGCCCATCGTAACACCCGAGACCATTGCGCGGGAGGTCTGTCTGTCCTGCCGGCGCAAAAACTATTGTTGGAATCTCTCCTATATAAACACGGAAAAAAATCTGCGCGCGGCGATTCGTCAGAGCGAAGATCAAAATCTCTTTAGAGATGCAGACCTGTCCTTCTGCATAAAGCAAGAGCAGATTCATAAGATGATTGAGGCGGGCGGAGCGGTTGGGGAGAACCTCAGCGCCCGCCGAAATCCCTGCGAACAGTTCGGAATGATGTCCGATTTATTGCTCGCGGCGGCGCAAAACGCCGATTTTACGGGCGAGGACGAATACCTCAAATCCGCGCTCTCGGGTTTGCTGCGCCGTTTGAAGCTCGATCAAATCTCTTTGTCGGCCCTCTCGAACGGAAAATCCCTGCGGCTGCATATCATCTGCGTCAATGCGCCTTCCGCTTCCGACCTTCAGCAGATCTCAATGCTCATAGAGAAACATACCGGCAAAAAGCTTAATAAGGTCAGAATCGAGCGCGCAGCAGGCGGTTACGAGGTTACCGCAGAGAGCGCGCCTGCCGTAAAAGTCGATTTCGCGCTTGCCCAGCGCAGCGCAGACGGCATCTGCAGCGGCGATATCTGCCGGATATTGCCCGAGCGCGGGCTGTTCATCCTCTCCGACGGGATGGGCACCGGCCCGAGGGCAGCGCTCGACGGAAATATGGCGGTTTCCGTTTTTGAAAAGCTCTATTGCGCGGGCGCGGGAATCGACATCTCTCTGCGCTGCGCAAACAGCGCGCTTGCCTCCCGCACCGACAACGAAGCGCTGGCGACTTTCGATGCGCTGCTCATCGACGACGGCACGGGCGAAGCTGAATTTGTCAAGGCGGGCGCGTTTCTGAGTTATGTGATGCGCGACGGCAGCATTTCGAAAATCGAGGGCGATACCCTGCCGATCGGAATTTTCGGAGAACCCCAGCTTTTCCGTAAAAAAATACGCCTTCAAAAAGGCGATATTCTCGTAATGGCTTCGGACGGCATCGCCGACGAAGAACTTCCCGCGGCCTGCCTGTGCGATAAAAAAGAGCGGTCACTCAAGGCTTTCTGCGAGGGACTCGCCGAGGAAGCCAAAGACCGCAGCGATAAAAAAGACGATATCACCGTTCTTGCGATCGAGGTGAGCTGATTGTTTTCCCAACTGCTGCGGATTTGCAGCGTATCGTATTTGAAACAGTTGTATCGCTATCTGCGTTACATATTAAATTCATAAATTATTCGGTGATATAGCCCTTTCGGATACAGTCATCGATTGATTTGACGATAAAATCCCAGATGTCGGGCATTGCGGCGCGAATCGGGTCCATGCGTTTATAGACCTGCGCGGCGGTGACGCCGTGCCGTTTCCAGGTATGCCCCTCGGTCATGAGGTTATTGACAAACGGCTGCAGCCGGTCGATCGCGCAGGCGTATTTGGCGTCCGGGGTCCGCTCGGCGTCGAACTCCTCCCATAACGCCCGGATCTCCTGCCCCTGATCCTGCGGCAACAAGGAAAAAAGCTTGTCGGCAGCGGCTTCTTCGCGCTGCTGTTTATCGGTGTTGCCGGCGGCGTCATAGGCGAACGTGTCCCCTGCGTATATCTCAATCAAATCGTGCACCAGCGCCATTTTGACCACCCGGTTGAAATCGACGCTTCGATCCGCGCAGTGTTCAGCCAACATCATTGCCATCACGGCAAAATGCCACGAGTGCGAGGCGTCGTCCTCGCGCCGGGATTTATCGATTAAAACGGTCTGCCGGAAAACCGACTTCATTTTGTCGATCTCGGCTAAGAATTTCAGTTGCTGTTCAAACCGCTCGTCCATTTTATATATTGCTCCTCACTCGATTGACTTCTGCGTATTCACCCTGAGTTTCCCTTCGCTCTGGGTGCAGATGATTCTGCCGTTGTGTCTGGTGTCACAGACCTTTGCTCCGAGTTCGCCGAGCCGCCCGACGACGGTCTCCGTCAGATAATCGTCCTCGGCATCTGCCCGCGCGGTGATCAGCGCGATTTGGGGCGAGACCGCGCGCAAAAAATCCATGCCCGAAGAAGTTGTTCCGCCGTGGTGCGCGACTTTTAAAATATCGCAGTCGAGAAGCGCCGCAATCTGCGGATTTTCGAGCATCTTTTTTTCCTCGGCAACCGTGGTGTCGCCGGTAAGGAGCACCGATACGTCGCCGCAGTCGGCCCTGACGACCGCCGACCAGGCGTTGAGTTCGTCGTGGTCATTTCCGATCGGCGCAAGCACCGTCAGCTTGATATCGCCGTTGACGTCATAAACGTCGCCCGCTTTACAGGAGAGCTTTTTTACTCCGTTGTCTGTTACGGCCTGATTGAAATCTCTGACGGTCGGCAAATCCTCTGTCTGATTTTCGGGGATATCGGGCTCTATCAGCGCGTCGACTTGAATCGATTCCTCATTCAACACATCGTCAAGCCCGCCGATGTGGTCGGAATGCGGATGACTCGCGATCATCACGTCGATGTGGGTGATTTTTTGCGCCAGTAAAAAACCGACCACGTCGCCGGCGTCGGAATTTTCGCCGCCGTCGCATAACACCACCGAACCGCCGCTCTGTAATACAATGCAGTCGGCTTTATCGAGCCCCAGTACCGTCAGCGTGAACTCGGAAGAAAAGACCTTCGGCTGTTCGGCCGAACAATTCCGCTCATAAAGATATATGCCGATCGAAAGCACCGCCGCGAGCAGCAGCGTAATCAGTCGTTTTGTCGTCTGTTTTTTCATGCTGCTCCGCTGACCTCGGCTTTCAAAAGTGTAAAGTTTAAAGTTGACCTATATCGCCTATTCGTATATATATTATTATATTATACTATATGTATTTTTTATACTCGCTGCATAGGTTTTTACCATATGTCTTTACATTTTAAGTTTTACGTTTTTCACTTATCCTGAGACCGCATTTTCATCTCACCCCATTGCGAGCGGGTGATCAAAACGGCTCTGGGCTTGCTTCCGTCCATCCCCCCGACAATGCCGCGCTCCTCCATCTCATCGATGATGCGCGCGGCTCTGCCGTATCCGATGCGCAGCTTTCTCTGCAGCAGCGACGTCGACGCGCCTCCCGCGTCGACCACACAGTCGATGGCCTGCGTCATCATGTCGTCGACCGGCTCGTCTCCGCTTCCGGAACCGCCGCCCTCGCGCTCGGCGGCGCGCTGCGCGGCGGCAAGTTCGATCTGTTTTTCAATGTCTGCGTCATAGTTCGCGCCGTGCTTGGTCTTGACGTAATCGATGACCCGCTCGACTTCGGCATCGGAGACGAAGCAGCCCTGAATGCGCACCGGTTTCTGAGTGCCGATCGGGCAGAACAGCATATCGCCGCGTCCGAGCAGTTTTTCCGCGCCGCTTGAGTCCATGATGACGCGGGAGTCGACCTGCGACGAGACCGCGAAAGCGATCCGGCTCGGGATATTGGCCTTGATGACGCCGGTGATGACGTCGGTGGAAGGCCGCTGCGTCGCGATGACAAGGTGCATGCCCGCCGCGCGCGCCATCTGCGCCAGGCGGCAGACCGAGTCCTCGACGTCGGTTCTGGCCACCATCATCAGGTCGGAAAGCTCGTCGATGACCACGACGACCTGCGGCAGCGGATCGATGCCCGGCGTGTGTTTTGCCATCTCATTATATCCTGTCAGATCGCGTACGTCGTGCGTGGCGAACAGTTTATACCGGTCCATCATCTCATTGACCGCCCAGGCCAAAGCGCCCGCTGCTTTTTTCGGGTCTGTCACGACCGGAATCAATAGATGCGGCGTGCCGTTATAGACGTTCAGCTCAACGACTTTCGGGTCGATCAGCAGCATCCGGACGTCTTCGGGTTTGGATTTATAGATCAAACTGATCAAAAAGGTATTGATGCACACGGATTTGCCGGACCCGGTCGTGCCGGCGATCAGCAAATGGGGCATCTTCGAAAGGTCCGTGACGATGACGTTGCCCGTGATGTCTTTGCCGAGCGCGACGGTCAGATTCCCGGGGGCCGAGGCGAACTTGTCGGATTCCATGACTTCACGTACGCACACGGTGCTGACGGTTTTATTCGGAATTTCGATGCCGATGGCGTTTTTGCCCGGAATCGGCGCCTCGATGCGCACGCTCTGCGCGGCGAGCGACAGCGCGATATCGTTCGACAAATTGGTGATTTTGCTGATTTTGACGCCCGCCGCCGGCTGCAGCTCATAACGTGTGACCGTCGGCCCGCAGCAGATGTTGATGACCCGCGTCTCGACGCCGAAGCTGAGCAGCGCGTCGACCAGTCGGCTTGCCGTAATTCGGAGTTCGTCATTTAACCGCGTCGTATCGCGGGGCTGCGGTGTGGTCAGAAGAGTGATCGGCGGGGACTTATAATTGAGGTCTTTTACCAGTTTCAATTCAGAAGCCGTACCGGTCTTGGCGTCCTGTGCGGCGACCTGCGCGGTTGCTTTTTCTGCCATGCTGTTGATTTCGGCGGGAATCTCGGTGCCCGGAATCGGCAGCGTGCCGCCTTTTAACGGATGTTCTTCAAACTTGACATCCCCCTTTTTATAAGGGCTGTTCAGATTGGCAATGGCGGCTTCCAGACTTGCCAGCTGCTGCGGGCTCGGTTCGGGCAGCGGCGCCGGCGGCGTCATGGCCGTCTTCGAAGACAGCGTATTCGGCTGCGTATGCTGGATCGGGATCCTGCCGTTATCGTCAAACTTGACGTCGGTGTCAAATCTGGGCTTTTTGCCGAGCTGCGACGCCGCGGTGGCCTCGGCGGGAACTTCGTACCCGTCGATCATCACGGGTGACTTGCTGTTCTCTTCCCTGCGCGCCTCGCTGCGCGCCTCGTTTCTCTCCCGCGTTTTCTTCGCCATGTTGATGACGTTAATCAGGCCCTTGCCGCTCATGATCGCAAAAACAGAGACGGCTACGACGATTTCGACGATGATGGCGGGGGTCTTTCCGAGCCGTGAGATCGGCCAGCCGATCAAAGCGCCGAACCAGCCGCCGCCCCAGCCCTGTTTGGCCTCCCATCCCATCGATAACGCCTGCGAAAAAGGCAGATCAAACCCGCCGTATTTTCCGGTGTAAAACAGCGAGCAGATAAACGCGGCCAGAATCACCGTCTGCCAGACCTTGGACGAGATCTTCTTGGTTCCGACATCGAGCGCCAGCAAAAAAGCGGCGTAAATCAGTAAAAAGCACAGGATCCAGCTTGCCACGCCGAATAACCCGAAAAAGAAATTGCCGAATGACTCCCAAAGCTCGTTGCCCGGTATGACAAACATGCATAATAACAAAACCGCCGCAGCGACCAAAATGACCGACCAGGCTGTGCGGCCGGATTCGGTCGAGGTGCGTGTTTCCGGTTCCGGTGTTCTCTTGACCGCTTGTCTTTTTTTAACGGCCGGTTTTTTCGTCGCCATTGATAAAGTCATCCTTTCGCTGATTTATATTCTGTTCTCTCTCTCTGATTTTTTACTGAAGTCCGAGAAGAGCCCCAAGCGGCTGACCGCTGACTTTTTCGGCAATTCCCGCCGCAATCACCAGTACGCCGATCAACGTGCAGTACCATCCGAAATACTTGAATGCACCGCTGCGTACGGTCTTTGCGAGCAGTTTAATCGCAAAGAATCCGACAGCCGCCGCAATCGCGATTCCGATCAAAACGGCCGTGATATTGACGTCGATATTTCCCTGCACCGCATCCTTGAGCTCCAGCGCCGTTGCGAGCAGCACCGCCGGGGTGCCGAGGATAAACGAATAATCGAAGGCGTATTCGCGTTCATATCCGAGCATCAGCGAGGCCGAGATCGTGCCGCCCGAACGGGACAGCCCCGGCAGCGTCGCCGCCGCCTGCGCCAATCCGATCAAAACCGCGTCCCCGGCCTTCATCTCTCCCGCGGTTTTACCCTTGCCTTTCGGAGCCGCAAGCCGCGAGCCGATCAAGATCAACGCCGCGGTGAACAAAAAGCAGACGCCCTCAACGATGATATCGTTGTCGCCGGCAAGCCCTTCGATTTTGTCTTTCACCGGCAAAATCACGAACAACATCAGCGAAGACAGAATCAGCATCAGCAGCATCCTGCGGCGCGTTGTCATGTTTTTAAAACGAAATTTCCCCGTAAACAGATCCTTAACCGTCAGCCAGAGCTCAGCGATCAGTCCGAGCAACGGTTTATAAAACACCGCCAATACGGCGAATAAAGTGCCTAAATGCAAAAACACCGTCGTTGAGAGGCCCCCGTCGGTGATCCCGGCAAAATGCTGATAAATCGAAAGATGTCCGTCGGAAGAAACAGGCAAAAACTCCGTAAGTCCCTGTAAAATCCCCTGAATGATCGCGTCGAGAATTGTCATAAAGTGCCTCCGTAAATATGTGGTTGTATTATATCACAAACCCGAATTCAACGCAACGGCGGGCGGTTCCCGCTCGAAAACGCCGTCTGACCTTTACGAAATATCGTTCGCAAAGATTGGAGAAACGCATCAATAAAACAGGCGCACATCAGGTGCGCCCCGGTTTTTTTGTTTCTTTCGTTTTTTGATTTATTGATTTTTCATTCCGCCTTCGGCTAAATCGCCGCCAGGTCCCTTCTCAGCTGCCTGATAATCTTTTTTTCCAGCCGTGAGATGTATGACTGCGAAATCCCGAGCTGGTCGGCGACTTCCTTCTGGGTCAGTTCTTTTTGTCCGAACAGCCCGAACCGCATGCACATGATCTCCCGTTCGCGCGCCTGCAGCCGTTCAACCGCCTCATACAGCTGTCTGCGCTCGTCGTCGCTCTCGACTTTGAATCCGATGTCGTCGCCGTCGCTTCCGAGCACATCCGCGACAAGCAGTTCGTTTCCGTCCTTATCGATATTTAACGGCTGCTCGAGCGAGAGTTCCCCCCGTTGGCCCGAGCACTTGCGCAGATACATTAAAATTTCGTTTTCGATGCATCGCGAGGCATAAGTCGCGAGTTTGATATTTTTATCCTGCTTGAACGTGTTGACCGCTTTGATCAGCCCGATCGTTCCGATCGAGATCAAATCCTCGACGTTGGAGGTGCCCGCGTCGAATTTTTTCGAGATATACACGACGAGCCGCAGGTTATGTACGATCAGCTTTTCGCGCGCCGCATTGTCCGCCGCGCAGACGGACAGCAATTCCCGCTCGACGTCGGGATCGAGCGGCGGCGGCAATATTTCCGGCCCGTTGATATAAAACACCGGGCGCAGCCCGAACAACCGCGCCAAGAAATTGAATATTCGGGCAATCCCTCTCATCTTTATGATCATCCTCTCGCTTTTTCAGGCCCCGATCTCTTCGCTGACGGCTGAAGGCAGCAGCGTCTCCCCGTCCCGGTCGAGTTTGTCCGATACCGCAATCAACAGTTTCACATCCTTGCTTCCGATGACAACGGAATCCGGCAAAAACCCGGGCAAAAGCCCGCCGCCGCCTACGGTCCTGCAGGGGATCAATCTCAACCTGCGCCGCCACCCCTCGTCATAACAGATCCCGTCTCCGCAGAAAAACCGTACCGCGTCTCCGGTGAATAACGGAGAAACCGCGCTCTCGGGCGTCACCGCGACCGGGAGGCCGCTGATCGGGTCACTGAGCATATTTCCGCTGTCGACGACGGCTTCCAGCACCACGCTCCGCCTTCCGACCCGCACGGTCATCCTGCAGCTTTTTGCCGGCAGTTTGGATTCGGTCAACTTGAAAAAGATGCGCAAAATCAGATAACATCCCGCGGTCTCTCCGATCAGAAGCAGCGGCGAAATCTCGAAATAAACCGCTCCGCCCCGATATGAAAGCCCTTTCGCCCCGAGTGTCCGGCACAGTAAAATCGCGCCGGCGAACACCGCCCCGCACCCGCAGAAGCAGAGCATCCGCTTCAAAAACGCCTTGAATCCCACCGAACGAAACGCCGCCAAAATGATGATCGCCGCACAGATCAGGTTTGCCAAAATGCATAAAAGCGGGTAATCGCCGAGAAAAAACAATAACCCCGACAACCCGCCGAGCGCGCTCGCCAGGAGCAGCCGCCATCCGATGACCCGGGCGCGGCAAAATTTCGCCGTCGCCGCCAGTTGGAACAAGGTCATATACGCATTGAGCAGAACCAGGATATCAACATAGACGACGGTCATCGTGATCATCCTTCCGCAGCGTTCATGTCAAGAGTATACCGCCCTGCCCGCGCGAATCCTGCCGAAATAATCATTCGGAATTCGGAAATAAAAATCGAGAAATAGAATCGTTTCTTTCTTCGGAATCAAGTTCTTCAGACATGAAACTCATTTTCTGTTACCGGGGGTACTTGCTGATGTTTTTACCGTTCTGAATTCTTAATTCCGAATTCTGAATTGTTCTAACTCGGCTTCCTGTTCAGATACTTCTCCCTTGTCGCCGATCCGCCCCGGATATGCCGCTGTTCGCGGTTGCAGTCCAGCACCCTGCGCACACGCAGAAACAGCGTCCGATCAATATTTCGAAGCCGCTCTGTCATATCCTTATGTACCGTGCTCTTGCTGACGCCGAAACGCTTTGCGGCGTCGCGGACGGTGGCGCCGCTCGCGGCGATATAGGCCCCCAGCATCAATACCCTGTCCGAGATCGGGTCCAAAGACCCGTAATCCTTCCCAAGCCGTCCCCGTTTCATCCTCCGCCCTCCCGATTTTTTTATAATGTATGCAGGTTCGGGCTCGAAAAATAACCTTTGCGGGGGTTTCTTTTCGCTTGTCTGTCAAATGAAAAATCCAGGAGTAAAATGCGGCGTCGGGTTTTGGCGGAAACCGTTGAATCCTGTTGGGTTTTATGTTAAAATACTGTCATTTCAATCGCAGTTTGCACCGGAATGGCCCTTTCCTTTAACCCCGATACGGATGCATATCAGACATAGTCCGCCGACGGTGAAATTCAGGCAACGGTTATGCGGTCATTCACAAAAAAATACGTTTCAAGGCAACAGCCGGATTAAGAGTGTTCATATAAAATCAGACGCTTGTCTTTTTCCGGTTTTCACTCAAAAAGGCGAAACCGTCAAATTCATCAAAGGGAGGCACTCCATGAACCGAACGTATGATGCGATTGTGGCCGGAGGGGGACTGGCGGGGCTGACCGCGGCTGCGTACCTGTGCCGAAACGGACATCGCACGCTGCTGCTTGAAAAAAACAAAAAGACAGGCGGCCTCGTCACCACTTTTCAACATCGCGGCTTTGCTTTTGATGCCGGTATCCGCGCGTTTGAAGATTCGGGCATTTTGCTTCCGATGCTCAAAAGTCTCGGCATTGAAATGCTGCTGGTCAAAAATCCGGTTACGGTCATTTTCGAAAACCAAAGGGTTTTGCTGACGTCACGCGGGAGCTTAAACGATTACGCCGCGGCTTTGATCGCGCTCTTTCCGCAAAACAAGGCGGATGTTTTAAAAATCGCGGCTGAGATCGAAAAAGTCATGGGCTATATGGACGTGCTTTACGGCATCGACAATCCGCTCTTTATGGAAAAACCGGAACCCGCATATCTGATGAAGACCCTTCTGCCGTGGCTTGCGCGCTATCAGGTCAACATCCGCAAAGCAAGCCGCCTGAACGAGCCGATCCGGGCGTACCTGCGGCGCTTTACCGGCAACACGGCGTTGATCGATATGATCGTCCAGCACTTTTTTAAAGCCACTCCTGCATTTTTCGCCCTGAGCTATTTCGGGCTCTATCTCGATTACCGCTATCCCCGGGGCGGTACGGGCACGCTGGCCGAAAAAGTGACGGATTTTATCCGTGCGAACGGCGGTGAAATTTTGACCGAAACGCCGGTGACGCAGATCGATGTTCATTCCCGGCAGCTCACAACGGCAAACGGCGAGATTTATCATTATCAAAATCTGATCTGGGCTGCCGATCAGGAAACCCTTTATAAAATCGCGGGCAAACCCGATTCCCCCTTCGCAGAAAAACAGCGTGAACTCACTGCGCAAAGCGAAGGCGGCGACTCGATTCTCACGGTGTTTATGGGCGTCCGTCTGGACGGGGCCTATTTTGAAGAACACTGCGGCGCGCACGCGTTTTATACCCCGAACGCCGAAGGCCTGTCTTCCCTGCCCGATTGGCGCAAAGCCGCCGAAAAAGGCGAAGACGCGCTTTGGCGGTGGCTTGGCGATTTCCTTCGGCTTACGACATATGAGATCTCCTGCCCGGCGCTCCGGGATATTGCGCTTGCGCCCGGGGGGCAGACCGGCGTCATCATCAGCACACTGATGGATTATCGGCTCGTCAGACATTTCTCCGATGCGGGCAAATACGACGGCTTCAAGCGCTTCTGCACCGACAAAATCACCGAAACCCTGGAAGCGCTGTTCCCGGGCCTGCGCCAAAACCTGTTGTTTTCGATATGCTCCACCCCGATGACGATCGAGCGTGAGACGGGGAACAAACAAGGCGCGATCACGGGCTGGGCGTTTACGGGGCCGATGCCCGCGGAAAACCGCTTTCAAAAGATTTTAAACGCAGTCAAAACCCCGTTCAAAGACGTCGTCCAGTGCGGACAGTGGACCTTCAGTCCCTCGGGACTTCCGGTCTCCATTCTCACCGGTAAAGTTGCGGCCGACGCCGTACATAAACAAATCAAGTTAAAATCAAAAAGCAAAGGGAAAGAATAGATAAAATGATCTTCTTTTGGTATCACCTGTGTATCGTTCTCCTCGGTTTTATATCGGCAGCCATCCTTTTTTTCCGCTTCCCGCATTTGCCGGAAAAAAGTAAAAAACTTGGAAAATTCCCCTCGCTTTCGGTCATCATTCCGGCCCGAAACGAAGAAAAAAATCTTCCGCTGCTGCTGTCCGATCTGCGCGCCCAGACCCTTATTCCGTTTGAGATCATCTGCGTCGACGACGCCTCGGGCGACGCCACCGCACAAATCGCTTTGGATTACGACGTAAAACTGATCTCCCTGCAGGAAAAACCCGAGGGCTGGACCGGCAAGACCTGGGCTTGCCAAAACGGCGCGGACATGGCGGAGGGCGACTTGCTGCTGTTTCTCGACGCCGATGTGCGGCTGAAAAAAGACGGGCTTGCGCGAATTCTGGAGGCCTATTCCGAATCGGGCTGCACCGTCTCGGTTCAGCCATGGCACCGCACCGAGAAATGTTATGAGCAGTTCTCGCTTCCGTTCAATCTGATTCAACATGCGGGCAACGGAACCGCTCTGAAAAAACCGCGCAGCATCGGTTTGTTCGGACCTGTCATTTTGATGCCGAAAACCGATTATTTTGCAATCGGCGGCCACAAAAGCGCCCGGAAGAGTGTGGTCGAGGACATGACGCTCGGTGAAAACCTGAAAAAGTCGGGACGCGCTTATCGTCTCTTTGTCGGCGACAGCGACGTCGCGTTCCGTATGTACGGCGGCGGGCTGGGCGACCTGCTGCGGGGTTGGGTCAAAAACGTCGCGACCGGCGCGTCCAAAACTCCGGCATTATTGATTCTTTTAATCATTCTCTGGGTTGCCTCGATGCTCACGCCGCCGATGCAGATTGTCAGATACGCCGCCGCGGGCGACTTGCTTTTCACGGCGCTTTTCTCGTTGTTGTATCTGTTTTGGGTCGTAGCCCTGACCGTTCTTTCAAAATGCGTCGGGCGCTTCCGGTTCCCGGCGGTCCTGCTTTACCCGGTTCTGCTTGTCGTCATGCTGTGCGTCTTCGCGGTGTCGGCGTTTCGTAAACTGTTCGGCCTCAGCGTCCGCTGGAAAGGCCGGGATATTTCCACACGCGAACAC